>NZ_JACEGK010000326.1:0-8955 GCF_056859195.1 Streptomyces sp. NH27 | reverse complement strand
TCACCGAGATGTGGGACCGGCTGACCGGGACGCAGCCCGACCCCTCACGCTGGCTGGTGGGGGCGACGGCGCTGATCGCGCTCGCCGCCGTGGTGATGCGCGGTGCGTGGCACGTCACCCGCAACGCGGTCACGATCGCGCACGAGGGCGGCCACGGCCTGATCGCGCTGCTGACCGGCCGCCGGCTCCAGGGCATACGCCTGCACTCCGACACCTCGGGCCTGACCGTCTCCAAGGGCAAGCCGCACGGCCCCGGCATGGTGCTGACCGCCGCCGCGGGGTACACCGCTCCCCCGCTGCTCGGCCTGGCCGGGGCGGGGCTGCTGACCGCCGGGCACATCACCGCGCTGCTGTGGGGGGCGACCGCGCTGCTCCTGGTGATGCTGGTGATGATCCGCAACGCGTACGGAGTGCTGACCGTCGTCGTCACCGGTGCGCTGTTCCTGCTGGTGTCGTGGCTGACCAACGCGCAGGTGCAGGCGGCGTTCGCGTACCTGGTGGTGTGGTTCCTGCTGCTGGGCGGGGCGCGGCCGGTCGCGGAACTGCAGAGCTCCCGGCGCAGGGACCGCAGCGGCTCCTCCGACCCGGACCAGCTCGCCCGGCTGACCCGAACCCCGGCGGCCCTGTGGCTGCTGCTGTTCTACGTCGTCGCGCTGTGCTCACTGTTCGCGGGCGGCCGGTGGCTGCTGGTCCGGTAGGCCGGGCGGGGCCGCATCCAGGGCCGGTACCCGGATCGGCGGTACCCGGGTCGGCGGTCCCGGGTCGCGCGCCCGGGGCGGGGTTCCAGGCGGGGTCCCAGGGCCGAGGCCGGGCGGCGACGAGGGTAGCCGCACCCTGATTCCAGCGGGTTTCGCCGCTTTCGCCGACTCATCTCCCCGCACCCGAGCCACTACGCTTGCTGCCCATGACCGACAGCCCCGCGCAGACCGACCTGTGGCCGGCCCCGACCGCGCCCGCTGCCGTGGACGCGACCGTCCAGGTGCCGGGTTCGAAGTCGGTGACCAATCGCGCCTGGGTGCTCGCCGCGCTGTCCACGGAACCCGGATGGCTGCGCCGTCCGCTGCGCAGCCGCGACACCGTGCTGATGGCGGACGCGCTGCGGGCGATGGGCGTGCAGATCGACGAGATGGTCAACCCCGACGGCGGCGAGGCGTGGCGGATCATCCCGGCCGGGCTGCGCGGCCCGACCACCATCGACGTCGGCAACGCCGGCACCGTGATGCGCTTCCTGCCCCCGGTGGCCGCGCTCGCCGACGGCCCGGTCCGCTTCGAGGGCGACGCGCGGTCGTACGAACGCCCGCTGCACGGCGTGATCGACGCCCTGCGCGCGCTGGGCGCCCGGGTCGACGACGAGGGCCGCAGCTCGCTGCCGCTGACCGTGCACGGCGCCGGGTCGCTGTCCGGCGGCGCGGTGGACGTCGACGCGTCGTCCTCGTCCCAGTTCGTCAGCGCCCTGCTGCTGTCGGGGCCGCGCTTCAACAAGGGCCTGGAGCTGCGGCACACCGGCCGCACCCTGCCCTCGCTGCCGCACATCCGGATGACCGTCGACATGCTGCGCAAGGCGGGCGCCAAGGTCGACGCCCCGCAGGACGGCGGCGCCGCCAACGTGTGGCGGGTCGCCGCGGGCGCGCTGCTGGGCCGCGACCTGACCGTGGAGCCCGACCTGTCGAACGCGGCGCCGTTCCTGGCCGCCGCCCTGGTCACCGGCGGCCGGGTCACCGTGCCGGGCTGGCCGCGGCTGACCTCGCAGCCCGGCGACGCGCTGCGCGACATCTTCACCCGGATGGGCGGCTCCTGCGAGCTGACCGACCACGGCCTGACCTTCGCCGGCAGCGGGCGGCTGCGCCCGCTCGTCGCCGACCTGGGCGACGTGGGCGAGCTGACCCCGGTGATCGCCGCGGTCGCCGCGCTCGCCGACGGCGACTCGCGGCTGTCCGGCATCGCCCACCTGCGGCTGCACGAGACGGACCGGCTGGCCGCGCTGGCCACCGAGCTGAACGGCCTGGGCGGCGACGTCACCGAGACCGCGGACGGCCTGCTGATCCGCCCCCGTCCGCTGCACGGCGGGGTGTTCCACACCTACGACGACCATCGGCTGGCCACGGCCGCCGCCGTACTCGGCCTGGCCGTGCCCGGTATCGAGGTGGAGAACATCGCGACGACCGCGAAGACACTGCCGGACTTCCCCGATCTGTGGGCGGACATGCTGGCCCGACCCGGGACCATGCCCGGAACCACCGGCACCGGCACGGGACGGGGCTGACGGCCGCCATGCGCCGCTACGGCAAGAACCCCGACGAGGACGACATCCGGGTCCGTCCCAACAGCAAGGGCACCCGCCCGCGCACCTCGATCCGCCCCAAGCACGAGGACGCCGCCGAGGGCATGGTGCTCACCGTCGACCGCGGCCGGCTCACCGTCCTGGTCGAGGACCGCGAGGTCACCGCGATGAAGGCGCGCGAGCTGGGCCGCAAGTCCGCGGTGGTCGGCGACCGGGTGGCCGTGGTCGGCGACCTGTCGGGCGCCAAGGACACCCTGGCCCGGATCGTGCGGGTGGAGAAGCGCACCTCGGTGCTGCGCCGCACCGCCGACGACACCGACCCGTACGAACGGGTGGTGGTCGCCAACGCCGACCAGCTCGCCATCGTCACCGCGCTCGCCGACCCCGAGCCGCGCCCCCGGATGATCGACCGCTGCCTGGTCGCCGCCTATGACGCGGGGCTCACCCCGCTGCTGGTGCTCACCAAGTCCGACCTCGCGCCGGCCGAATCGCTGCTGGAGACGTACGGCGCGCTCGACGTGCCGTACGTGGTCACCAACCGGGAGGACTTCCTGACCGGCGGGGTGGACCAGATCCGCGAACGGCTGGCCGGACACGTCACCGCGCTCGTCGGACACAGCGGCGTCGGCAAGACCACGCTCGTCAACGCGCTGGTGGAGCGGCAGCGGACCACCGGCGTGGTCAACGCGGTCACCGGTCGCGGCCGGCACACCACCACGTCGGCGCTCGCGCTGCCACTGCCGGGCGACTCCGGCTGGGTGATCGACACTCCCGGGGTGCGGTCCTTCGGCCTGGCGCACATCGATCCGTCCCGGGTGGTCCAGGCGTTCCCCGACCTGGTGCCGGGTACCGAGGAGTGCCCGCGCGGCTGTTCGCACGACGAGCCGGACTGCGCGCTGGACGCGTGGGTAGCCGCAGGTCATGCCGAGCCCGCCCGACTGGACTCGCTGCGGCGCCTGCTGGCGACGCGTGAGCGGCACGAAGGAGACTGACGGTACCCCCATCGGTTCCGCGGCCCAGCTGTGTGATGATCGGCTGCGAACAGAGACGTGCGACGCACGGCGGAACGACGGATACGGATACGGAGGCACCCGATGCCCTGGCTTCTCGTGGTGGTCGCGGGGCTCTTCGAGACAGGGTTCGCGGTGAGCCTGAAGCTGTCGCACGGCTTCAGCAGGTTGTGGCCGACGGTGGCCTTCTGCCTTTTCGCTCTCGGCTCGTTCGGCCTGCTGACCCTCTCCCTGAAGAAGCTCGACGTCGGCCCGGCGTACGCGGTGTGGACCGGTATCGGCGCGGCCGGCACCGCGATCTACGGCATGGCGTTCCTCGGCGACCTGGTCTCCGCGCTGAAGCTGGTGTCGATCTCGCTGGTCATCTTCGGTGTGATCGGCCTTCAGATCTCGGGCTCCTCGCACTGACCTCGCGCCCTCCACCCACGGCGCCCAACCGGCCGGGCCTCGCACGCTCCTGACGCCCCGTCAACGACGATGCCGAGCCAGCAGGCTACGCACCAGTTGGGCGACCCGCATACAGGCGTGCTCGTCGGTCGGGGCGGGCGCGATGACGTAGGAGACGGTGAGGCGGATGGCGGCGTCGCAGGCCCAGGCGATGTCGTCGGCGGGCAGCCGGGGGAAGGCGCGGGTGAAGGAGACGGTGGCGCGGGCGCGCAAGGCGTCGGCGAGGTCGGGCAGCGGGGGGCGCGAGGTGCGGTCGCCGGCCAGGGCGGCGTGGACCAGCGGGCTGCGGCGGGCGCGGCGCAGCGTCCAGCCGGCCGCGGCGGCGAACCGTTCGCCGGCGTCGCCGCCGTCCTGCCCGGCGCGGGCGAGCGCCTCGTCGACACCGGTGAGGTAGATGTCGGTCTCCCGCCGGGCCAGCGCGCGGGCCAGCCCGTCCTTGCTGTGGAACTCGTTGTAGAGGGTCTGCCGGGAGACCCCGGCGGCCGCGGCCACCTCGACCATCCGGACCTCGGTCCACGACCGGCCGGCGAGCGCGGTGAACGCCGCTTCGAGGAGCGATTCGCGCACGGTAGGCATCGTTGCCTCCCCAATACCGCAAGCGTCGTGGGCCGCGGGCAGCGGGCGTGCCGAAAGAATTGACGCGGGCCGACGCGCTGTCAAGGCTCCGCGACGGTCTGTGTGGGGCGCGTGGGGCCGTGACCCCGATGTGACGGCCGCGGGAGGCGACGGCGGCGGGCGTATGGCGGCCGCGGGCATCGACCGCGGGCGTGTGGCGGCCCTGTGGACGTGATGGCAGCGCACCTGGCCGAATCGATACTGTTCGGCACATGCCCGACTACAACGACGACCTGCGGCTGGCCCACGTGCTCGCCGACGCCGCCGACGCCGCGACGATGGAGCGGTTCAAGGCGATCGACCTCAAGGTGGAGACCAAGCCCGACCTGACGCCGGTGACCGAGGCGGACAAGGCCGCGGAGGAGCTGATCCGGGGCCAGTTGGGCCGGGCCAGGCCGCGGGACGCGGTGCTCGGCGAGGAGTACGGCAGCGAGGGCAGCGGCGCCCGGCGGTGGATCGTCGACCCGATCGACGGCACCAAGAACTACGTGCGCGGCGTGCCGGTGTGGGCGACGCTGATCTCGCTCGCGGTGCGCGGCAAGGGCGGCGACGAGGTGGTGGTCGGCGTGGTGTCCGCGCCCGCGCTGGGTCGGCGCTGGTGGGCGGCGAAGGGCAGCGGCGCGTACAGCGGGCGCAGTCTGTCGTCGGCGACCCGGCTGCACGTCTCGCGGGTCGGCCGGCTGGAGGACGCCTCGTTCGCGTACTCCTCGTTGCACGGCTGGGAGGAGGCGGGCCGGATGGAGGGCTTCCTGCACCTGACCCGGAACTGCTGGCGGACCCGCGGGTACGGCGATTTCTGGCCGTACATGATGGTCGCCGAGGGCTCGGTGGACATCTGCGCGGAGCCGGAGCTGAGCGTCTGGGACATGGCGGCGAACGACGTGATCGTGCGGGAGGCGGGCGGCCGATTCACCTCGCTGGAGGGCGAGTCGGGGCCGTTCGGCGGCAACGCGGCAGCGTCGAACGGGCTGTTGCACGAGGAGCTACTGGGATATTTGGGGCGCTCCTGACTCTTGCCTCACACGCAACAGCATGTGACCATGAGAATACCCCCGCTTGTGAACTTGTGAAACCGTTCACGGAAGGCCCCGCCGGCGTGCGCGGACGGCTTCACCCACCAGGAGGTGCCCCCACATGCTGGTTCGTGATGCGATGAGCACGGTGGTGCTGACCATCGGCCCCGCCCATACCCTCCACCAGGCCGCCCGTCTGATGTCCGCCCGCCGGGTCGGCGCGGCAATCGTCCTCGACCCCGACACCTGCGGGCTCGGCATCCTCACCGAGCGCGACATCCTCGACGCGGTCGGTGCCGGCCTCGATCCCGACGGCGAGTACGCCCACGCCCACACCACGACCGACGTCGTCTTCGCCGCCCCGGCGTGGACCCTGGAAGAGGCCGCCGCCGCGATGGTGCACGGCGGCTTCCGGCACCTGATCGTGCTGGACGGACGCGAGCCGGTCGGCGTGGTGTCGGTCCGCGACATCATCCGGCTGTGGGCGCCGGCCCGTTCCGCGGTACCGGCGTAGCGCCTGCCCGCACCCGCCCTGCTACCGGAGGGGGCCGGAGCCCCATGGCGTCCAGCCCCCTTCGGTTTTACGGTCAAGCGCTGGTTCAGCCGCGAAGGGCCTGGACCGCGGCGTCCAGCCGCTTGCCGTAGTCGGCGTCCGCCTGGCGGAAGTTGCCGATCGCCCGCTCGATGATGTCCTCGCGCGAGACCTGGGCGAGGGCGCCCGCGAGGTTGTCGATCAGGCGCGTCCTGGCGTCCTCGTCGAGCAGCCGGTAGAGGTTGCCGGCCTGCACGAAGTCGTCGTCCTCGGCGTGCGAGGGCGCGGCGCCGTACTGGGTGACACCGGAGACGGCGGTGGACTCCCACAGCGGGCGGCCGGTCTCGACGGGGCCGCCGAAGCTGTTCGGCTCGTAGTTCCTGGCGCCCTTGTGCCGGCCGTCGTACAGGTGGCCGTCACGGCTGTGGGTACGCGCCTCGGTGGCGTGCGGGCGGTTCACCGGCAGGTGGTCGGCGTTGACGCCGACGCGGTAGCGGTGCGCGTCGCCGTACGCGAACAGCCGGCCCTGGAGCATCTTGTCCGGGGACGGGCCGATGCCGGGCACGAAGTGCGCCGGGCTGAAGGCGGACTGCTCGACCTCGGCGAAGACGTTCTCCGGGTTGCGGTTCAGCTCCAGCCGGCCGATCTCGATCGGCGGGTAGTCCGCGTGCGGCCACACCTTGGTGAGGTCGAACGGGTTGAAGCGGTAGCTCGCCGCGTCGGCCGCCGGCATCACCTGGACCTGCACGGTCCAGCTCGGGAAGTCGCCGCGCTCGATGGCCTCGCGCAGGTCGCGCTGGTGCGAGTCCGGGTCGGCGCCGGCCAGCCGCTCGGCGTCCTCGGCGGTGATGTTCTCGATGCCCTGGTCGGTCTTGAAGTGGTACTTCACCCAGAAGACCTCGCCCGCCTCGTTGTTCCACTGGTAGGTGTGCGAGCCGTACCCGTTGAGGTGGCGGTAGGAGGCCGGGATGCCACGGTCACCGAAGAGCCAGGTCACCTGGTGGGTGGCCTCCGGGCTCAGGCCCCAGAAGTCCCATACGTTGTCCGGCTCCTGGGAGCCTGTGTACGGGTCGCGCTTCTGGGTGTGGATGAAGTCGGGGAACTTCAGGGCGTCCTTGATGAAGAACACCGGGGTGTTGTTTCCGACGAGGTCGTAATTGCCCTCCTCGGTGTAGAACTTCAGCGCGAAGCCGCGCGGGTCGCGCACCGCGTCTGCCGAGCCCAGGTTGCCCGCGACGGTGGAGAACCGCAGGAACGTCTCGGTCTGCCTGCCCACCTCGGAGAGGAACTTCGCGCGCGTCCACCGCGACACGTCACGGGTCAGGGTGAAGGTGCCGTACGCCCCCGCGCCGCGGGCGTGGACCACGCGCTCCGGAATCCGCTCGCGGTTGAAGTGGGCGAGCTTCTCCAGCAGGTGCTGGCTCTGCACCAGCACCGGACCGCCGAGGCCGGCCGTCTCGCTGTTCTGGTTGTCCGCAACGGGCGCGCCGGACTCTGTGGTCAGCGGAGCCGTCTCCTGAGCAGTCACGTCTTGTCTCCCTGGTGTCGACCTGTCCCTCGGCCGCCGCCGGACCTCTCGGCCGGCGCCGGACTCGATCCTACAATCGATATTGTCTAAGCCAAGATGATAGCCAGTTGTGGACATGGTCGCCTTCAGGACCCCGACTGTTAAGGTGATACACATGAGCGACCTGTTGGAACGACTGCGCGAACGCGGCTGGCGCATGACCGCGCAGCGGCGAGTCGTGGCCGAGGTGCTCGACGGCGACCACGTGCACCTCACCGCCGACGAGGTCCACGCCCGCGCCATCGCCCGCCTGCCCGAGGTCTCCCGGGCGACGGTCTACAACACCCTCGGCGAGATGGTGAGCATCGGCGAGGTCATCGAGGTCGCCACCGACGGCCGCGCGAAGCGGTACGACCCGAACGCGCACCACCCGCACCAGCACCTGGTCTGCGCCAACTGCGGCACCGTCCGCGACGTCCACCCCACCGGCGACCCGCTCTCGGCCCTCCCGGTCGAGGAGCGCTTCGGCTTCACCGTCTCCGCGGCCGAGGTCACCTACCGCGGGCTCTGCCCGGACTGTACGTAGCGGCCTTCCCGCTCCGTACGCCGATCCGCTCGGCCAGCCGGCGTACCGCCGGTTCGGTCCGGGTCCGGCCGATCCACAGCGTCTCCGGCGGCACGTCGTGCGGCACCCGCGCCAGCGCCTGGAACACCTCCCTGGCCACGCCCGGGTCGGAGTCGTTGGCCAACGGACCCAGCAGCGGCACCAGTTCGTACGGCTTCGCGAGCCGTCCCACCGCGCGCGCCGCCGCCTTGCGCACCGCCGCACGCGGGTCCGGCAGCAGCCGGGCGAGCGCCCCCACGTCCGCGGCGTCGCCGCACTCCCCCAACCCCGCGGCGAGCCCGGCGAGCAGCCCCGGCGCGGCGTCCGGCGCCTTCGCCGCCTTCCGCAGCTGCTTGCGGTAGACGTCCGCGGGCGGCTCACCGCGCTGGTAGAGCTTCCAACGGGCCTGCGCCCGCACCATCCTGGCCCGGTCCGCCAGCGGCGCGACCAGCCGCGTGGCCGGCACGTCCGCGGGCAGCGCCGACACCGCCAGCTCGCGCACCACCGCACCACCCGCCCATAACAGCCGCCCGGCCTGCTCCGGGTCCAGCTCCAGCAGCCGCTGCGCGCACAGCCGCCGGCACACCTGGTCCGCGTCGTGCAACGCGGTACGCAACAGGTCGCCGCGGACGGACTCGCCCAGGTCCAGGGCGAGTTCGACGCCGAAGCGGCGCACCCGCGGATCGGCGTGCGCGGCCAGCGCCCGCACCGCCCGGCGCTGCGCCGGCTCCCCCAGCACCGACCGGTACTCGACGAACAGGCCCTGCGCCCGCCGCCGCGCCCCGACCCTCAGCAGCACCCCCACCGCCGCGGGCGCCTCGTCCGGGGCGGTACGCGCCAGCAGCGCGGCCCGCGCTTCGGCCGCGACCTGCGGCACCCAGTCCACCGCCCGCACCGCCAGCGCCGCCGCGGGCAACGGCCCCCCGAACGCGGCCAGCGCCCGCAC
>NZ_JACEGK010000325.1:0-8983 GCF_056859195.1 Streptomyces sp. NH27 | reverse complement strand
GGGGTCGCCGGAAGCGCGGGGTTCCAACCGCTCGCGGTCGTCGAGGGTGTGGGTGACGAGGGTGTGCGCGGCCTGGACGAACTCCACGTCGTCGGCGACCAGCATCCGGCCGTGTGCGAGCAGCAGCACGTAGTCGCAGACGAGGTCCAGCTCGGCGAGGATGTGCGAGGACATCACCACGGTGGTGCCGTGTTCGGCGGCGGTGGTCATCAGCGCGGCCATCATGGTGTGCCGGCGCAGCGGGTCGAGGTCGGCCATCGGCTCGTCGAGCAGGAGCAGGTCGGGGCGTTTGCCGAGGGCGAGGGCGAGGGCGACGCAGCTGCGCTGGCCGCCGGAGAGGTGGCCGACCTTGGCGTGCGGGGGTACGTCGGCGTTCGCGACGAGGGACCGCGCGGTGGTTTCGTCCCACCCCGGGTTCATCTCGCGGCCGTAGCGCAGCGTCTCGGCGACGGTGAAGGCGGTGTGCAGGGGTCGGTTCTGAAGAAGCAGGCCGACTCGGGGCAGGACCGCCCGGTCCCCGGGCCGGTGGCCGAGCACCCGCAGGGTGCCCTCGGTGGGCTTACGCAGCCCGGCGGCGACGGCGAGCAGGGAGCTCTTGCCGTCGCCGTTCGGCCCGACCAGGCCGGCGACCCGGCCGCGCGGGACCCGGAAGTCGCAGTCGCGCAGTGCCCATTCGTCGCGGTTGCGTATGCCGAGGCCGGATGCCTCCAATGCGGCCTCGCCGGACGCCACGCCGGGCGGAGGGTGGTGCAGGGTCATCGGTCCTCGCTCGGCTCGTCTCGGCTCAACTCGTCGGGTGTCGGTCTGGGTTCGGCAGGTGTCGGCTTTGGCTCGGGTGGCGTCGGCCCTGCATCGGTCGCTGTCGGTCTGGGTTCTCGGCCCGGGTTCGGGTGGCATCGGCAGGGATCCGGCCAGGGCCGGGGCGCGTACGGTTCGACCCGACTCCGCCTCAACTCCGCGTCAGTTCCGCGCCGGGGCGTCGGCGCCGCGCGGGAAGTACTCGTCCAGCGCCGCCGTAAGGAGTGCGGCGACGTCCTCGCGGCCCAGGTCGGCGCCGCGCGCCGCGGCCATCCACGTACGCAGGCCCTCGTGCAGTGGGGAGTCGGCTGCGGTGCCTGGCTGGGCGAGCGATCTGCGCACGAAGGTGCCGACGCCCTGCCGCGCCTCCACCAGTCCCTCGCTCTCCAGCTCCCGGTACGCCTTGAGCACGGTGTTCGGGTTGATCGCGGTCGCCGCCACCACCTCCGCCGCCGACGGCAGCTTGTCGCCGGGCGCCAACTGACCCAGCCGCAGGGCCTGTTTGGTCTGCCGGACGATCTGCTGGTACGCGGCCACGCCGCTGCGCCGTTCGATCCGGTAGGTCACCACCACTCCACCATATCACTAGTGGACTAGTGGACCTGAAGCAGTTGACATCGCAGCCACTTCCCTCCAACACTCAGTCCACTAGTTAACTAGTAGACCGAGTGAATCCGGCTGAATCCGAGTGAGCGGACGCGCGGCGATGACGCACGCGTCCGTCCGGACAGGAGCAACCGCGGTGCCGACCTTGCCTGTTGACGTATCCGACCCGGCTGCATCCGTGGCCACCGACGCGGCGCGGGCGCCGAATGTCCAGGCCCCGGCGGGCGGCACCGGTCCTGCGGCGCTGGTCGGGCGCACTGCCGGGCCCAGGGTCGGCACCGCGAAGTCGCGCCGTACGAAGCCGTATTGGACGCGGCACCCGGCCGCCGCCCAGGCCGCGATCCTCCTCGCGCTCTCGCTCGCCGTGCGCGCGCCCTCCTTCCGCCGCCCGTTCTGGAGCCCCGACGAGGGCTACCTCGGCACCGAAGCGGTCGCCCTGCACCACGGCGGGCGGATGTACGCCGACGTGGTGGACCGCAAACCGCCCCTGGTGCCATGGCTGTACGAAGCGTGCTTCGCCCTGACCGGACCCGGCACGCTGTGGCTGGTGCGGGTGTGCGCGGTGCTGGCGCTGGCGGTCACCGCGATGTTCGTCGCACGGCTGGCGGCAACGGAGTTGGGCCGGTGGGCGGCGCTGCCGGCCGGCGTGCTGACCATCGCCGCCTCGGCGGCGCTGCCACCGCCCGACGCGATGGCGGCGACCTTCGAGATCTTCATGCTCCCGGCGACCGCGGCGGCGATGTATTACGGCGCCCGGCGCCGCTTCCTCGCCGCCGGGCTCGCCCTCGCCGCCGCCACCCTCACCAAGCAGGTGGGACTCGCCCCGCTCCTGCCGCTGGCCGTACAGGTGCTCACCTCACCACGGCGCCACCGGCTACGGCACGGCATGTCCCTCGCGGCGGGGCTGCTGCTGCCGATCGCCGGCTGCGCGGTCCTGCTGGGCGTGCGCCCCTTCGTGTTCTGGATCTTCCTCTCCTCCGGGTCGTACGCCGACTCGCCGCAGGGCCTGGCCGCGATGTGCGGGCACGCCGCCGGCATCCTGCTGCGGCTCGCCGTGGTCTTCGCCGGCGTCGTGCCCTTCCTGCCGCGCCTCCTCCCCCGCTTCCCGCCCCGGCGCCTGCCCCGGCGCCGACTCGGCTCTTTCGACCGCTCGTTGTGGCTGTGGCTGCTCGCCTCCTTCGCCGGCGTCACCGCCGGGTTCCGCTTCTACGGCCACTACTTCCTGCAACTGGTCCCCCCACTCGCCCTGTTGGCGCTGCGCGCGGTGAGTGCGGCCGGCCGCCGTACGGGGTCGCGGCCGGGTCAAGCCCAACTGCGTTTCGCGACGGCCTGGTTCGGACCGACCCGCATCAGCGCTGTCGCGGTCACGGTCGCGTGCGCGGTGGCGGTCTGCGCGACCTGTACCTGCGGCGCGCTGCGGGCACGACCGCCGGAGCTGGGCAAGTCGCTCGCGGTGGCCTCGGCGGTGGACCGCTACAGCAAACCCGGGCAGCGCGTCTTCCTGTGGGGCATGCACCCGGAGGTGTACTGGCTCGCCGGCCGGCCGGCGGGCAGCCGCTATCTCACCGCCGGGCTGCTCACCAACTTCAGCGGCGGCGCGGACGTACACCGCGTGGGCGCCCGCTACGCCGTTCCGGGCGCGTGGGCCGGTCTCCGCCGCGAACTGGCCACCGCTCCGCCGTGCTTGGTGGTCGACGACTCCGCCGGCACCCCGTACCGGATCGCGAACTACCCTTCCCTGACTCGCCTGTTGGACCGCGACTACGTACCGGTCGCCGTCGTCCAGGGGGCGCTTCTCTACCGCCGGGCCGGCTGCTGAGGACGGCGCGCGGCGCCGTACGCCGGTGGCATGGGTGCGGCCCCGGAGGCCATCGCCTGTGTGGGCGGGGGTGTCCGGGGCCGCGGGTGGCGCGGGCGGCGCGGGTGGTGCGGGCAACACGAGTGGTGCGGATCGTGCGGTCAGGGCGTGGAACGTGGAACTACGGGAAGCTCACGACATTGCTGGGCGTGGTGTTGGAGGCGGTGACCGCACCGGTGTCGTTGATGACATGGCTGATGGTGCCCACGCCACCGAGGGAGACGGTCAGCGCGTCGTGGAACTTCACGCCCGGCGTGTTGGGAACCTCGAAGGCGTGGTAGTTGTTCACGGCCGGGTTGACGTTGAAGTAGCAGTAGCTGCCCAGCCCCCACGCCTCGTGGGAGGTGACGTTGTCCGCCACCTTGTAGGCCGCGTAGCCGTTGACGCCCGACGAACTCATCCAGGACGCCTGGTCCGGCGGGTCGTAGGGGTTCTCGTTCTGGAAGAAGATCGTCTTGCCGCCCTGGCCGTTCCACACCACCTCGTACTTCTGGTAATGCTCCACGAACAGGCCGTCGGCGAGGACGTTGTTGCCGTTGACGGTCAGCCCGTTGTCCGCGGTGTTGGTGTTCCAGCCGACGGTGCCGGAGTTGCCGTGGTCGGCGCGCCAGGCCCAGATGTGGTCGATGATGGTGTTGTTGCTGTTGACGACCAGACTGTCGGTGGCCTTGCCCGCGTTCTCACCGCCGATCCGGAAGAAGACGTCCTGGATGGTGGTGGGGTCGGCCGAGTGGTCCGCGGACGAGCCGGACGGCCCGACGGTCAGCAGCGCCTGCGAGTTGGTGGTGCCCGCGTCGAAGAGCAGACCCTTGATCCGGACTCCGTCGACGTCGGCGACCTGCATGGCGTTGACGCCGTTGTCCGGGACGAAGGTCGGGTACCCGACGCCCAGGATGGTGGTGTCCGCGCGCGTCACGTCGAGCGTCTGGTTCAGGTGGTACACGCCCGGGGTGACGAACAGGTTGCAACCCTCGGCGAGCGCGTTGTTGATGGTGGCCGCGGTGTCACCGGCCTTCACCACGTAGAACTGGCTCATCGGCAGCGAGGTGCCCGGGGTGCTGCCGTTCGCCCAGCTCGCGCCGGAGGAGTTCGTCTCCGGACTCGGCTCGAACACTCGGTAGTTGCCCGAGCCGTCCACGTACAGGTACGGCACGTCGCGCGAGACCGGGGTGGTGGCGAGGGTGGTCTCCGGGGGGTTGGGGAAAGTGTTGCCCGGAGCTCCGGTCACGCCGGAGAAGACCATGTTCCACACGCCGCCGTCCCAGCTACCGAGGTTGCTGTTGCGGGTGTACCACTGCTGCTGTGACACCGACGACGCCTGGCCGCTGACCTTGCTGTCGGCGATGAAGCCGCCGCTGGCGTAGCCGTAACTGGCCGGGTAGAGCGCCAGGTTGCCGTGCACGTCGATACGGCGGAACGGCGCGGCCTGCGCGACCGCCCAACGGTCGGTGCCGCTGGAGGGGTTGATCGCCAGGTTCTCCGCGCTGCGCCAGAAGTTCTGCGTGGCGTTGCCGGCGTCGGAGGCGTTGAAGGCGTCCACGGTCACGTCGCCGTTGATGGTGACGTCGTCCGGGTTCTGGCCGAGTCCGGCCACGGACGTGTAGAAGCCGACGTTGTCCTCGACGCCGTAGGTGCCCGGCTTGAACAGGTCGGCCACCCGGTTCTCGCTGAACTGGGCGGTGTTGGTGTCCTTCATCTGGTTGAACTGGGTGTCGAGTTGCGACTGGATCGCGGCGTCGCCCATCGACGGGTCGAAGATGTGCACGTTCGGCCCGAAGTCGGGGGTGTCCGACTGCGCCGGGCAGTCCGCCGCGTCGGCCGCGGGTCGGGCGGCCGCGTCGCCGTGGCCGGCGGACTCCGCCGAGGCGGCGCCGGCCGTTCCGGTCAGGCCGGTCAGTGCGGCGAGCAGCAAGGTGGCGGCGCCGAGTACGGCGTAGCCGCGCCGGCGGGGGGTCCTGTGGCGCCACCGGTCCGCGGTGCGGACCTTGATGGATGATCTGCGCATGGGGGTCCTTTCACCCGGGTTCACGAAGTGAACGCTCGGGTCAGCGCGGAATGTGGGGGTGGATCGCGCTTTCCTTCGCTATTTCATAGCCTTGAATCCCCCGATAACCCTTCGAATCACATTGCAGAGAACGCTCTCAATCTACGGATCGGGGGTATCGCGGCTCGTTAGGCAGTCTCAGCCGACCCCGGCCCAGCGTCAAGGAGTTGGCGCCCGGCCCGCACACAGTGGTCACATCGCACACACCGAACCCACACGGCACACATGCCGCGACGGCGCCAGCGGCCGGCCCGGGGCGATTTCAATGTCCGTGCAGCGGAGGCGATACGACCGACCGTCACATGTGCCGTCACAAACGCGGTCCCAAACGCGGTCCCACATACGGCTGCCGACCGGTCCTGGGACCGGTCGGCAGCCTTCAGCAAGTCAGCAAGTCAGCAAGTCATCGCGTCAGCAGGTCAGTTGTCGTCCGGGCACAGGTGCAGCGCCAGGACGTTGTCGCCGGTGACGGACACGTGTACGCGGCCGATGGTGCCGGTGTCGCCGCTGTTGGCGAGGCGGAAGTCCGTGCCCGCGTTCTCGCCGTTGTGGAAGGCCGCGTCGTCCACCGTGAACGTCGCGGTCTTCCAGGTGTCGGTGCCGGTCTTGGCCACCGGCGCCGTCGACTTGTACGCGTTGCCGGTCGCGTCGTACTGCAGGCTCCAGCTCCCGGTGCCGTGGTCGTAGTAGTCGATGGTCACCGTGGCGTGGTAACTGCCGCCCGGCACCGTGGTGTTGTCGATGTCGAAGTACTCGAACGGGGAGCCGTCGGTGGTGGAGCGGCCGGAGCGGCCGCCGACCGTGACCGGCGTGGTGTGCCCGTCGCCGTTGTCGCGCAGCCGCAGCCCGCACTCGGTGTCGGTGCTGCCGAGGGTGTCGCAGGAGGTCGCGGCGCCGTCGGCGGCCGGCACGGTGATCACGGACGCGCCGCCGGGCAGCGACTGGCCGTTCGCAGTGGTGAAGGCGACCTTCACCGGGTGGTAGCCGGACGGGGTGCCGTCGGCGACCGCGATGGTGACCGGCACCTTCGCGGTGGCGGCGCGGGTCAGGTGGAGCGTGCCCGACGACGGGGTGACGCTCACCCCGGGCACGTCGGAGGTGGCGCTCCAGTGCACCTTGCCGGCGTGCCCGGCCAGGTTGGAGACGCCGACCGTGCCCGGCAGGCTGGTGCCGCCCGGGGCGACCTGCGTACCGGTCGGCGTCAAGTAGCCGACCGCCGGAACCTCGTAGGCCCGGTACGACGGCGGCGCCGCCTGCGCGCCAGTGGCCCAGTGGGTGTCGGGCCGGGTGGACAGGCTCACGTCGAGCGCGCCGCCGCGGGTGGCGAACGACGCGGGCAGCGCGGTGGCGGCAAAGGTACGGCCGTCCAGCCGCATCGCGGTGACATAGGGGGCGTTGTCGGCGGCCTTCGGCGCGTCGATGGTGATCTTGTGGCCGGTACCGAGGCTGATCACGGCCCGCTTGACCAGCGGGCTGTTCAGCGCCAGCGTCGGGGTGCCGGGGGTAGCGGGCATCATGCCGAGCGCCGCCCACACGTACTCCGAGGACAGCGCGCCGTTGTCGTCGTTGCCGGGCAGCCCGTCGGGGGCGGTGGTGAACAGCTCCGTCTCGAACCGCCGGGCGACCTCCTGGGTCTTCCACGGCTGGCCGACGTAGTCGTACATCCACGGCGCCGTGGTGTCGACCTCGTTGCCCGCCCAGTCGTAGGGCGCGTTGCCGCCCGCGTTGAGCTGGCCGAAGAAGTCGTCCAGGCGCGGGATCACCTTGTCGTTGCCGCCCATCGCGGCGACCAGTCCGGCGATGTCCTGCTGCACCGACCAGTTGTACTGCGCCGCGTTGCCCTCGTCGTACCCGTCCTGGCCGAACGCGCCGTCCGGCGGGGCCTGGTAGCCCGGGCCGGCCGGGAAGGAGCCGTTGTCGTCACGCGGGCGCAGGTAGCCGGTGGCGGGGTCGTAGATGTTCTGCCAGTTGTTGCCCCGCTTGGCGTACTCCGCCTGGGTCCGGTGATCGCCTACGGACGCGGCGAGTTGGGAGATCGCGAAGTCGTCGGTCGCCCACTCCAGGGTCTCCGAGGCACCCTGCAGGCCGTGGTCGCCCTGCGAGGTCGCGTCGTTGGGCGCGTAGCCGAGTTTGACGTAGTCCTCGATGCCGGGCCGTTCCACCCAGCCCCAGCCGACCTTCTGCGAGGTCGTCGCGGCCTTCTTCGTGATCGGCAGGGCGTCCTTGACGTCGACGCTCTTCGCGCCGAACGCGACGTACTGGGCGAACAGCGGCACACCGTTGTCACCGTTCATCACGTTGCCGGTCATGTTCTGCGACGGCCACTTCGGCCACCAGCCACCCTGCTGCTGGGCGTCGCGCAGCAGCGAGTTGGCCATGTCGCCGGCCCGGTCCGGATAGAGCATCGTCTGCAACGGCGCCAGCGAGCGGTAGATGTCCCAGTCGGAGAACGTCGCGTACTGGGTGTGGCCCTTGGGTACGGTGTGGATCGCGTCGTCGAACCCGATGTAGCGGCCGTCGACGTCGTTGAAGACGCTGGGCGACTGGAACGACCGGTACAACGACGTGTAGAACGTGGTCAGTTCGTCCTTGGTGGCGCCGCCCACGTCGACCTTGCGCAGCAGGTCCCGCCAGTCCGCGCGGGTGTCGGCCTGCACGTGCGCGACGTTCCAACCCGGTATCTCCGCGGCCGAGTTCTTCGCCGCGCCCGCCGTACCGACGTAGGACATGCCGACCTTCGCCGTCACACTACGGCTCGCGGCGGTGTCGAACGTCAGGTACGCGCCGGAGCCGGAGCCCGAAGCGCTGGACGCGCCGGGCGTGACGGCGCCGCCCTGCCAGGTGCCGTGCGCGGTGAACGGCCGGTCGAAGGTGATGTCGAAGTACATCGTGTACTTGCTGTTGGTGCACAGGCCGCGCGGTGTGGTGGGGCCGGACAGTTCGTGGTCGTTCACCACATGCACGTCGGCGGACAGGTCACCGCCCAGGCTGGTACCGGACTTGACCAGCACCTGCGCCTGACTGCCCGCCGGGTAGTCGAACTTGGCGATGCCGGTGCGGGTGGTCGCGCCGAGGTTCACCTGCACGCCGGAGTCGGTGAGCTTCACCGCGTACGAGCCGGGTACGGCCTGCTCGTCGTCGTGCGAGAAGTGCTCGGTGCGCCCGGCCGGGTCGGCGCCGACCGCGCCGGTCACCGGCAGGATCGGGATGTCGCCGAAGGACGAGCAGCCCCCCGAGAAGTGGTCGAGGCTGAAGCCCCTGATGGCGTTGTCGTCGTAGTTGTAGCCGGTGCCGCCGGAGGTGGTGTCCGGGCTGAACTGCATCATGCCGAACGGGGCGGTCGCACCCGGGAAGGTGTTCTCCCAGTCGGCCCCCTTCTTCGTGCCGATCATCGGATCGACATACGACGTCGGGTCGGACACCAGGTTGGTGTGCGAACCGGCGCCGCCCGGGGCCGCCGTCGCGAGTGCCTGCGGCGCCGCCGCCACGCACGCGGTCAGCGCGAGCGCCAGGACCCCGTATCTGCTCCGTCTTCTGCTTCGTCGATACACCGTGAACCTTCCGCTGCCGTAAAATAACTCGCTTGACATCGTTGTCATCTACGCCGTCGGCAGTCTGGTCCGACGCTGAACGGGCGTCAAGGAGCTGAACGCGGGGGGTTGGTGAGGTGGGGGTGC
>NZ_JACEGK010000324.1:0-8990 GCF_056859195.1 Streptomyces sp. NH27 | reverse complement strand
CATTCTCGGCCCGCAACTCGGCGTTCTCGCTCCTGAGCTGCGCCACGTCCCGCTGCAGATCCACGATCACGCGCACGAGGTCCTCGTACGACGGCTGACGCTTCGCGAGTCCCACGGACAGACCAACACCACTCCGACTGGGACGAGAACGCGGTCCGCGACGATGTGCGGGACTTCGTCGTGGAGACCATCGGTGCCAAGGACGCGGTGCTGATCGGCGACGACACCGGCTTCCTGAAGAAGGGCACCAAGTCCGCCGGCGTCCAGCGTCAGTACACCGGCACAGCCGGCCGCACGGAGAACAGTCAGATCGGAACATTTCTGGCCTACGCCTCCGCCAGGGGGCGGGCGTTGATCGACCGCGAGCTCTACATCCCCGTCTCCTGGACGGATGACCGTGACCGCTGCCGCGCGGCCGGGATCGATGACGAGGTCCCCTTCGCGACCAAGAACGAGCACTTCAAGTGGATGCTGCAACGCGCCATCGACGCGGGTGTCCCGTTCGCGTGGGTCACCGCTGACGAGGCATACGGGCAGGTCAAGCACCTGCGAGTGTGGCTGGAGGAACGTCGGGTCGCGCACGTGCTGGCCACGAAGGTCAACGACACTGTGATCACCACGCACGGGGCGGTGAGGTTCCCCCGAGATGCGGAGTTTGTTGACAGGGGGTCAGATGGTTCTCATGAGAGGAGCATCGATCATGGCTGCACCCCGGAAATACTCGTTGGAGTTGCGTGAGCGCGCGGTGCGGATGTATCGCACTACCGAGCCGAGACCCCAGATCAAGAAGCTGGCCGTCGACCTCGGTGTGCATCCCGAGGCCCTGCGCGGCTGGATCCGCCAGGCCGAGGCCGACGCAGGCGAGCGCGACGACCGCCTCACCACCGACGAACGCGCCGAGCTGACGGCCCTGCGCAAGGAGAACGCCCAGCTCAAGCGGGCCAATGATGTCCTGCGGACGGCCTCGGCGTTTTTCGCGGCGCAACTCGACCCGACCCGGCCCAGGTGACGGCGCTCGTTGACGAGCATCCCCGTCTGGGAGTCGAGTGCGTACTTCGGGAACTCCACATCCCCTCCGCCACCTACTACCGTTGGCGCCGCACCGAGAAGGAGCCCTGCGAACGCAAGCGTCGCGATGTCGAGCTGACCGAGCGGATCAAGGAGATCCACGCCGACTCCGCCGGCGTCTACGGCTCGCCGCGCGTGCACGCCGTCCTCAAACGCGAAGGCACCAGGGTGGGCCGCAAGCGGGTCGAACGCCTGATGCGCGAGGCCGATCTCGCGGGCGTGAGCCCGCGCCGCAAGGGCTTCACGCGCCGGGATCCGAAGGCCACGCTCGCCCCGGACCTGGTCGAGCGCGACTTCACCGCACCCGCACCGAACCGGCTGTGGGTCACCGACCTCACGATGATCGCCACCCAGGAGGGGCCCCTGTGGCTCTCCGCGATCCGCGACGCCTTCTCCCGCCGGGTCGTCGCCTGGGAGACCTCCGCCCACGCCGACGCCGACCTCGTCCTGTCCTCCCTCGAGTACGCGCTCGCCAGCCGGGAGATCGCCCCCGGCGAGCTCGTGCACCATGCCGACCACGGCTGCCAATACACGAGTATCAAGCTGACAACACGCCTGGTCAGAGCAGGTATCCAGGCGTCTATGGGGTCCGTCGGCGACTCGTTCGACAACGCCCTGGCGGAGAACCTGTGGAGCGTCGTCAAGACCGAGTGCATTCGCGGACGCACCTTCCCTACCAGGGCTGAGGCCAACCTGGCGCTCTTCGAGTACATCGACGGCTTCTACAACAGCCGACGCATCCAAAAACGCCTCGGCTACCTCAGCCCGATCGAGTTCGAAGAGAAGCACTACGCCGACCAGGCAGCGGCCGAATCGGTGAACCTGAAACCACGTCAACCCGCCCTGACCAGCTAGTCAGCCACCCCCGCACAGCGGGGGAACCTCACGGACGCGCGGGTGGACCAGTTGGTTGCCGCGCTGCCCCGCCAGCGGTGGAAACGGATCTCCGGCGGGGCCGGCGCGCACGGTGAGCGGATCTACGACTGGGCGCGTGTCGCGATCCGCCCGTACTGGGAGAACGGCTTCGGGCACTGGGTGCTGGCCCGACGCAGCGTCAACGACCCGAGCGAGATCGCCTACTACGTCTGCTACGGCCCCGTCGCCTCCCGACTGAAAGACCTGGTCAAAGTGGCTGCCGCGAGGTGGGCGGTGGAGGAGTGCTTCCAGACCGCGAAGGGAGAGTGCGGTCTGGACCACTACCAGGTGCGGCTCTACCGGGCCTGGTACCGCCACATCACCCTGGCCATGGCCGCCCTCGCCTACCTGACCGCCGTCCGCGCCGCAGAAGCCGCAAAAGGGGCACTCTCGACGACGAGCAAGACCTCATACCCCTCAGCGTCCCGGAGATCCGCCGGTTGATGGGCCACGTCGTCGTCACGCGCCACTGCCACAGCAACGAGCACCATCTGCACTGGTCACGCTTCCGACGACGCAGCCAGGCCCGAGCCCGCCGATCCCACTACAAACGCCGAGGCCACATTCTCCAGATGCGGTTGCAGTATTAACCGACGCCCAGGGCCCGGAGCTGCTGGTCGAGATGGCGGCCGTCGAGGCTGCGTACCGCTCCCCGGCCGAAGCTGCTCTACAGCATGTCCGAGGCAAGGTCCCCGTACGGGTCGTCATCCCCCGCCTCTGGCAGGTCCGGCCAGGTGGCGTGCTCCAGATGGCTTAGCCGTACGGGGAAGCGGTGCCCATGCACAATCAAATCAAGGCGTTCGGGTGGAAGCGGCACCTCGACGGGTGGGGAAGGATGCTGTCGGCGGAATTACATAGTCCGTGTAATCCAGGAGGCGACTTGTTCGGCGTCATCCTCAAGGTCGCCCCGAAGCACAGGCGGTGGACCTTCCGGACTGGACGTTCCCTGGCACGTCTGCCTCCACCATGACGCCCAGGCGTACAGCAGCGCAAGGAACAGCTCCACCGGTGCATCTTCCTCCTCGCTGGACATGGTGAGGAGGACTCCGGCGCGGTTGTCCACGTCGCCGAAGGTGGGCCGCAGCCCAACCCGGCATGTCCGCGAGTCGACGAGTGCGCCAGCGGTATTCACCGGACCCAATCGCATCATGAGCCTGTCCACGACGAGGTCCGGCGCCTCGTCCGCGCGCACCCATGCTGCTGCCGCCCTAGGTGTATGAGACCAGAGATCGAACCTAGCGTCCTGATCCTCATCGATCGCGGCGGTATCGACGGCGATGGGGAACTGGGTCAGCAGCCCTGGCTCGCCCCATCCCGAAGCCGGCCCGGGATCGTGGCAGCTCAGGTGAAAGGCCGGCTCTCCTGGCCCGGCAGCTTCTATGCGAACGTCCACCCGAGCGACACCATCCCAGAGCAGACCGTCGTGATCGCCCAACTTCGCTCCACCCGCCCTCCCGTAGCCGACTCACCCTGGCGGTCCCGCCACGCTGGCGCACTTCGCCGCCCTACACGCGGCAAGCCGCGACAGCCGGGAAACAATACGCCCTGCGTAGTTGAGTCAGACATCTCGGAACGTCGTCCAAGTATGTTCAATCTGGGCGAGCACGCGCAGCTCAACGGCGAATCCTCCGTACGTGGTTCCCCGGAGGCTGTGGATGGCTCAGGGCACGCTGCGGTAGCCTCCTCGCCCCGGCTGCGGTCGGACTCGCAGATGCGGAGTAACCCGCCCCGGCGGCGCCGAAGTCACCGGGAAGGAACCCGGGCCGGGGAGTTGGTCGGGGTGATGAGGAGGTCGGAACTGGTGGCGGCGGACGATGCCTGGAACGACGCCGTCCGGCACGCCACTGCGGCGGCCGCGGCCGGGCCCGGCGGGATGGACGAGTCGTGCTGGGACGATGTGGCGATGCGCAACATCGTTGCCATCGTGCTCTACGCCCTGCACCGTCGTGACCATCAGCCGGTCGCCACGATTGCCTGGCCGTCGGTGCTGTGGCAGCTGTACGACGACGAGAGGGTGACCGACCTGGTCACCACCGTCATGCCGCTGGCCGGGCACGACCTGTCATCGAAGGCGTCGCCGGGTGATCCGGTCGCCGAGTGCTGGCAGTGGCTGACACGGACATGGGATCCTCACCCTGCGCCTCCCGAGCGCCGGTGGGACGGCATGAGCCGGGGAATCGGTGGCATGCCCGATCCTGCCCTGGAGGTGTGCACGCTCTGGGCGGCGGGCGTCGTCGAGCGGGCGATCATCGCCGGGAGCGGCGGGTATCGCACCCACGATCGGGTAGAGGTCACGTCCGGACCGTTCGAAGGGCAACGCGGCTATGTACGCGAGATCGGTTGGGACTTCAACGGCAAGACCCAGCGGCCCGACGGGCCGGCCGGGTACGTGGTCGATCTCGACGACATCGAGGGAACCGAGGACATCGACGCCGACCAGGTAGCGGCCTGCGCCGATCTGCGATGGGCGCACCGTCCCGAAGGGACCCTCAAGGCCGGCCCTCCACCGGGCCTGAATGCTCCGCCGACGCCGGCCAAGACCTGCGAGGAGGACTTGCGTGACCTCTTCGACCGGGCCGTCAACCCGCAGATCGTGCCGCAGACACTGCGCCGCGCCATCGCTGGAGGCTTCCACCACTTCCACCTCCAGTACGACTGGAAGGCCACCCCCAGCCCACAACGGTTCACCTGGCTCGTCGTGCAGCACTGGTACCAGCTGACCGAGCACTACGCCGACGACCAGCGCGCCGAGCTGTACGAGATCATCATCACCCGACACCTGCACGACGACGAACCAGCCCACTACCTTGCGCTGAACACGCACGACCTTCCCGCCCTGATCGCGCGCTGGACCACCGGCACCTGAACGCCGCGCCGCGCTCACCCCCTGTGCGCTACCTTGGGCGTGCGGCGCAGGACATGCACGCGTCGAGACCGCCGGGCGACGCGCCCACGCCGTACGGCCCGGCACTGGTCGAAGGCTCGCCGGATATGGTCCGGCACCCGGACCGGCGTCCGGCGAGGGCCCATGGTGCATCGCCCTTGCCGACGCGGACTCGGGGCGGGACAGCGTGGGTGCCCGCCTGTAGGGAGCCGTCCAGCCATGACCAAGCGTGGAAGCAACGACCGTAAGGCGAAGGCCCGCCGCATCGCTCGCGAACACGGAGTTCCGGTGTCCGCGGCGCACGCCATCCTGCTTCAAGCCAAAGACCGCACTGCGCCCCCGCCGTCTGACGACGCCACCATGGACTCCCGTCCGGACGACGTCGCGCACGATCTACGGATCCGCCGCGCAGCCTCCGACGGCGCCGCGGAAGTCCTGGATGGACGAGCCGCGGAATGGGCACTGTGGTGGGAGAGGAATGGCAGTCTGACGGCCGGGTGCTCGTGCGGTTGGGTCAACCCCCACGCCGGGCCGCGGTTCCCGGACTTGACCGACCCCTACGGTGCGGAAGCACCCGAACAGAAGCACTGGCGCTGGTACCACCTGGAGGCATGGTCCGATCACGCCGCCGACGCAGAAGGAGATCCGTCCTCGGCCGAGGAAGCCCAGGATCCGCAGATCTCGATCAACGATCTGGCCATCCTGGTGATCTCCGACCTTCGACTGCTCCTGCATCATGCCCAGGACGATCCCGAGCAGGTGGTGGCCGCCTACGAGACGGTGGAGAAGCTTTTGAGCACCGCGCGTATTCGTGTCGCCCGCGATCGAGCCCGCCCCACGCAGAGCCAGATGGCCGCCAGGCAACCATCACCGGCGGAACCCGCGGCGGTCGAGGGGATTCCGGTCAGCATCGAGGTGCTGCTGCGACGCACCGATTCAGGGCGGAGCGGCGGGTACTGGGAACTGCTCGCCGTCGAACGTGCCTCCGCTGAGCTGCGCCGTCTGGTCCTGCACGAACCTGACCGTCCCGCGGCCGGCGTCGTGCCTGCGTGACCCGCGTCGACCGTACGAGTCCCGATGCCCCGGACAGCCTTTGACTGGGCTGCCGGGGCATCCCGGGCTGTACAGATGCCGTCCCGTCCAGCTGCGGTCCGCTCCCTCCACGGACTGTGTCGGTCACATCACTGATAGCGTCTGCTCACGTTCATCGACAGCAACGAGGGGGAGACGTGGGCGAGTTCGGGCCCGACCTGATGGGCGGCCTTCCGCCGGGAATAGCCGAGCGGACAGGCCGGATGAGCGCCATGGCTCTGCGCGGCATCATCGCATTGGCCGACAAGGAACCGGACACGCTTGCGGCGCTCGTAGAGCGGATCGGCACGTGGGACGACGACCCCGGCCGTATCCCCTACCCGCTGCCTCGATACGAGTACCCGACTCAGGAGGCCCTCAGGATCTCAGGCGACGTCGCCACGACGATCGCGCAGAAGCACGGTCCTCTGCTCAACAAGGAGGTGACCGAAGGCGCCGCCCAGCTCATCGAGCAGTTCGCCCCGGTCGAATACCGGGCGGCCGCGCTGGCCAAACTGAAGGCATTCCTGGCAGGAACCCCCATAGAAATCTCCGGCGGCGAAGAGAGCGGCGCCATTGATTTCATCATTGCTGCCGCTGAGGCCGCATGGCTGATCGGCGGGGCCGACGGGCGCATAGGGATGCAGCATTCCCTACGCCTGGCGCTGTTGAAACAAGTCCGCCTCTCCGAGAGCATGGCGATCGGTGCCCCGGAGCGCGAACAGGTCACTGACGTCAGCGACGCCGACGCGCTCGCCCTGCTCGCCGACCTGTACGGCCAGAGCTACGCCCACGTCATCCCCGGCCCGGCCAAGCGCGGCCCATGGGAATGGGACATGCTCGCCATCCTCAAGACGCACCTGCTCGACACCCCCGCGGCCGCAACCACCCCTGAGCAGCGCGAACAGCTCAAGGCGAAACTACTCGCCCTCCTGGTGGTGACCACGGCGAAGCAGATGCCGCCGGTTCCGCCCCAGCGAAAGCCCAAGCGGAAACCGAAGCGGAAGCGGTAGCAGGCCGGCATGGTGGTCAACCGCGGGGCGGGAGCTCGGCGATCGGCCCCAGGACCTCATCGCCACCGGGCAGGAAGACGACGTTCGAGATGCTCCACATCTCGTACCACTGCGCCACACGTAGGACAGTTGGGCTGCGGGCGCTGGGTTCTGGGGTTTCGACGACGGGTGGATCGGGAGCGAATACGGTGAGTTCCGAGCACCGCTGTCCGCCGTCGGCGCAGCGTACGAACGGTGTCAGGCGGCTTGCCGACACTGGGACAGCACCGATGATCTGAAGGACAATCCGTGCCCATAGCCGTTCCCGCAGCCGGCGACGTCCAGCCCGTCTTCGCGGGCGAGGAACCCCCCGACATCTACGTGGCCGGCATCTACCTCGCGGGCCCCACTCCGCGGACCGCCGAGGTCCCGTCATGGCGTCCGGCGGCCCTCCGTGAGATCACCCGCCAGTGGCGGCAGCCGGGCACCCTGGTCGTGTTCATCCCCGAAGCCCGGGACGGTGCGCGCGACAGCGACTACACCGGGCAGCTCGGCTGGGAGCGCGTCAACCGGGATCGTGCCGACGAGATTCTGTACTGGGTGCCGCGCGAGATGGAGGCGCTGCCGGGCCTGTCCACCAACGTCGAGTTCGGGGAGGACATGGACAGCGGCCGGGCCGTCCTGGGGTGCCCCGAGCACGCCGTGCACGTCCGTCTCCTTCAGACGCTCGCCGACGAACTGAAGGCGCCTGTCGCGGACACGTTGGCCAAGACGGTCTCGCTCGCCCTGGACCGTATCGGCCCCGGCGCCGCCCGCATGGGGGGACAGCGCGACGTGCCGCTGCTGCTGTGGCGCACCCCCAGCTTCCGCGCGTGGCTCGCCACAGCGGGAGTTCGCCGGTCAGCTTGGTGCGCCGCCACAGCGGGCCCTGGTCGATGGGCGGGGTGGTCACCGACCAGGTGCCCGGCTCGATGCACACGCTCATCCCGTCCGGGCGGCCCAGGTCGAGCCAGGTCGCCTGCTCGTCGTCGGGGTCGGGGGCGATCCGCAGGTGGACGGGCTGTTCCTCGGCGTCCAGGGCGAGGGCGTCCATGGAGGCGATCGCGTCGGTGAGGCAGCCCTGGGACGGGGCCCGGCCGGTGCGCATCACGTAGGCGCGGTTGAGGAGTTGGCGCAGGGAGCCGGTGCCGCCGAAGCCGCCCTTGGCGCGCAGCGGGCGGGCGATCGGCGGCCCGGCGACGGGGACGGCGTACGCGGTCTGGTCGTGGCGCACCAGCTGGTACTCGTCGATACCCAGGTGCAGCAGGATGTCGGCCTGCGAGAACTTCGGCCCGCGCTCGGTGTTCCGCTGCTGCTCGGGCGCCGCGCCCGCCGCGTCTAGCTCCCCCGCTTCGGCGGCCGGCGCCGACGGGGCGGGCCGGGGTTCGGTCGCCGGGACGGGCAGCGGCACACGGGTGCTGAGGGGGTGGTTCATGGCCGTGCTCCCGGGCTCGGGATGGTGCGCGGCGAGCGCATGCCCGCCTGAAGTGCGCGGCGGAGGGTGGAGCGGGCTTTGGCCTCGCCGGGGTCGACCCCGGCGGTCGCGGCGGCGTCGGTGAGCGCCTGGTGGACCGCGTCGTGCTCCAGCAGACCGGCCCCGACCAGCTGACCGAGCCGGAAACCCGAGCGGTTGAGCTGGTCGTTGCGGCCGGCGCGGGCCGACGCCACGGCATCGAGTTCACCGCGCAGCGCCACCGCGGCGTACACCGCCGCGTCCCGCGGCCCGCGCTCCCGGGCGGGACGGGGAAGCCGGACCCGGCGGGGCGGACCGGTGGCCGCGTTGCGGTGGCGCAGTCCGACGCGGTCCAGCTCCAGCGCGACCCACCGCGGCAGCCGGACCGGCACCGTCTGCGGCCCGACCACCTCGTAGCGGCCGGCCGCGGTGACGGTGCCGGGCGCGACCGCGGTGGACCAGCCGGCCCGCACGTCGACCTGCCAGCCGAGCCGGCCCGCGCCCTGTACGTACCGGCTCGTGTCCCCGGCGCGGTACCACAGGTGGATCCCGCCGGACGGGGTCCGCA
>NZ_JACEGK010000323.1:0-8995 GCF_056859195.1 Streptomyces sp. NH27 | reverse complement strand
GACAGCGACTCCCTTGTCACGTACGGCAGTCGGCGGCGGCGCCCGGCACGTCGGCACCGCCGCCGGCGCACCGGCTCACAGCTGCCGGCCATTCCGGGATCGGGGGGCACCAGCTAGGATGAAGCCGGGTGCGGGGGCACTCCAGCTTGGCTGGATCGATGCGGGGGGAGGCCGATGATGGGCGAGAACGCATCCACCGCGCCGTCCGCCACCGGACGCGAATCCGCCGCCGGAGCCGGGTCCACGGCCGATGCCGCGGCTGATTCCACGGCCGATCCCGCCGCCACCTCCGCCGCCACGCTCGCCGACAAGATCGACGCGCTCTTCCGCGTCATCCGGCGCCCCAACCGCGAGCCGTACAGCCATGAAGAGGTCGCCCGCGCCTGCCGTGAGGCCACCGGCGAGAGCTTCTCCGCGACCTACCTGTGGCAGTTGCGCACCGGCCGCCGCGACAATCCCACCAAGCGCCATCTGGAAGCCCTGGCGCAGTTCTTCGACGTTCCCGTCGGGTACTTCTTCGACGACGAGCAGGGCGCCGCCATCGCCAAGGAGCTGGAGCTGCTCGGCGCGCTGCGCGACGCGGGCGTGCGCAGCATGGCGCTGCGAGCGGTCAACCTCTCCCCCGAAGACGCGGCCACGATCAGCGACATGATCGACGTGCTCGCCCGCAGGGAGCGCGGCTCCCCGAGTCGCGAACCCTGAGCGTGCTCGAACTCCTCTGTGAGATCTCGCAGTTCCGGCCGGCGGACAAAGGGACAGCGTGTGAGACGTACGAGAAGTGCCAGAGGTCGGTCCATGTGGCAGCGCTGCCAGCGCACGGTCGACGGGCTCGACCTGCCCAGTCCGTTCGACGCGACGGTCTTCGTCGGGATGCTCGCGGGCGCCCGCGGCCGTCCGATCGAGCTGGTGCCGGTCTCCTCCATGCAGCACACCCCGTGCGGCCTGCTGGTCACCACCGACCGCGCCGACTGCATCCTGTACGCGGCCGACACCACCGCGCTGCACCAGCAGCACATCCTGCTGCACGAGGCGGCCCACCTGATCTGCGGCCACCACGAGACCGCGCCCGCCGCGTCGGAGGCCGCACAGGTCCTGCTGCCGCACTTATCGGCGTCGCTCGTCCAGCGGGTGCTCGGGCGCAGCGTGTACACCGAACCACAGGAGCAGGAGGCCGAGTTGGTCGCCTCCCTGATCCTGACCCGCACCGCCCATCTGGCCGACAGCACGCACCCCGCGCCGCCGCCCCACCCCCAACGGGCCCGATTAGACCGGCTGTTCGGCATACCGGAGGACTCGGCGCCGGGCCGCCGCGATGGCTGACCTGCTGTCGTTCCTCGGTGCCGGGTGCTTCCTCGTCTTCGGCGCCCACCGGCTGGCGATCACCCGTGGCGGCGCACGAGCGGACTCCGCGCAGCGCCACGTCGCCGGTTTCGCGCTGTGCATGGGCCCGGCCCTGCTCTTCAACGCACCTGTGATCGCAGGCGGGTTGTCGCATGAGGCGACGCTCGACATGCTGGTCATGCTGATCTCCCACAGCCTGAAGATGGCCGGTCTCGCCTTCCTCGTGCTGGTGGCCTACGCGCTCAAGTCCCCGGCGGCCGGACGGCGTGCCGTGCGCCGCCAGATCTGGACGGCCGGCGCGGTCCTGACCACCTCCGTGCTGCTCTTCTTCATGGCCGGCCCCGCCACCAGGGGCGAGGAGTTGTCGGTCTCCGGCGGCCACCGGTGGGCCCTGGCGTCGTACAGCGCGCTCTTCGCCTTCTACGGTGCGTGGTGCCTGCTCGTCATGGCGAGGGGACTCGCCGACCACGTCGGCCGGACCGCGCCCGGGCTGCTGCGTACGGGGCTGCGGCTGATGATGCTCGCGGCCGCGTTCGGCGCCGCCTGGACGGCGTGGGCGCTGGACGACGTCATCGCCGATCTGCGCGTCGGCCACCAGGGCGTGGGCGAGGACGTCATGTCCTCCTCGCTGGGCGCGATCACCGCGCTCCTGGCCACCGGCGGGGCCACCGCGACCCTGTGGGGCGACGCGCTCGGCGCTCCCGTGCGGTGGCTGCGCGCCTACCGCCGCTACCGGGCGCTGGAACCGCTGTGGTCGGCCCTGCACCGAGAGCTTCCGCAGATCGCCCTCGACCCGTCGGTGACCGACCGTCGTCCCGGCCTGCAACGTGCCGAATTCGCCCTCTACCGGCGGGTGATCGAGATCCGCGACGGCCACCTCGCGCTGCGCCCGTACTTCGACTCCGACGTCGCCCGGTGGACGGCCGAGGCCGAGGACCGCGACCGCGACCGGCGGGCGGTGCTCGAAGCGGCCACCATCGCCGCGGCGCTGGAGAACAAGCGGGCCGGGCGGCGGTGCGAAGCGGCAGATGCCCGGCCTCCCGGGCCCCCGGAGCACACGCCGACGACGGTGCCGGGGACGGTGGCGGCCGAGACCGCCTGGCTGCTGGAGGTGACGGCCGCCTTCACCGGCTCGCCCGCCGTCGCCGACGTCCGCCGCCGCGTCCGTGCCGCCGCGTCACGATCTACGGCGCCGCGCCGGTCTTGACCACCGTGTCGTACAGCTCGGCGGTGCGGCGGGCGACCGTATCCCAGCCGAACTCGCGTACCGCGCGCCGCCGTCCCGCCTCCCCCATCCGGGCCGCGGTCGCCGGGTCGCCGAGCAGCCGGCCGAGCGCCCGGGTGAGCCCGGCCTCGAACTCCTCGGCGCGGCCTTCCCGGTAGGGCACCAGCAGCCCGGTCCCGCCGTCCGCCACGACCTCGGGGATGCCGCCGACCGCGGAGGCGACCACCGCGGTGCTCGCGCTGTTCGGCGAAGTCCCGCGGGACCGCCGACTCGTGAGCCCGCGCACCCGACGCGGTGGGGGCACGGTTCGGTTGACCCGCTTTCGGCCACCCTCGGCACGTTGTCACCTCTTGCCCCTGGTTGCCACCCGTTTGCCACCCATGACCGCCCGCAGTCGCCGCAACGGCCGTTTACTGACGAATGGGACGCCGGCGCATTCATGGGTCCACTGGGACGTGCGCACAGGCAAGCACAACCCCGGTGCGCCCGCGGCAATACGGCAGATCCCGCCCCGAGGGACCGGATGCGGAATGACGCTTTATTGACGGCTGCCGCCCCCCGGTCCCGGGCACACGTATGGGAGAGACGACACGTGATGACCACCCCCCACTCCCCCGCACCTCTGCCACTGCGCGCCGGAGAGCGGTTGGCACTGGCATTGGCGAGGGAAGAGATGATGCAGGACTACCACCGGTGGGAGACCGACCCGGCGACCGTCGTCGGCTTCGGTGCCCGCTGGCCGGTGTCCTGGGAGGTGTTCCAGGCCCGATTCATGCGCTGTCACACCTCGAAGCACTACCAACTCTTCGAAGTGGTCACCACCGAGGGCACGGTGCCGGTCGGTACCACCGCTCTCAATGTCGACCAGGCGGTCAACACCGCCGAACTCACCCTCGTGATCGCCCCGGAGCACCGCGGCCGGGGCTACGCGACCGAAGCCACCGCGCTCACTCTCGACTGGGCGTTCTCCATCGCGTCGCTGAGCGCGGTGTGGTTGGAGGTGCTGGCCCCGCACACCGCTGCGGTCAACGCCTACCTCAAGGCCGGCTTCCACCCCGCCGGACGGCTGCGCAGCGCCGCGCTGTGGCGCGGCCGGCGGGTGGACAAGCTACTCCTGGACTGTTTGCCCGACGACCTGGCAGAAAAGAGGTGACCCGAGATGTCCTGCCCCGACGTGAACTGCCGCAAGGGCGGCTGCACCACCGACCCCGGCCAAGGCCGGCCCGCCCCTGAGCGTGGTTCCAAGGCATGACCCCGCTCAGCACCTGCCGTACCCCCGCCCTGCGGGGGTACGGCTCGTTTCGCCGCCGCTTCGACCGTCGCGCCGGCCGCGCGGCCCGGCTGACGTGGGACGGCCCGGGGCGGACAAGTCCGGCCCTCATGAGGGCGGCGGCGCCCACCAGGAAGCCGTTCGCCTGGAGGCGTCCGCCTGGAGTGGCTGCCGTCCAGCCGGTCGACGGGCTCGATCGGCCGTGAAATCAGCACGGGCCAACGGCACCCGCAAGACACCACGCACGAAGTTCCCGGTTCCGCGCCCCCTCGTCGCGCTTGACCTGGAGTGCGCTCCAGGTCCTAGGTTTCCCGTCATGGACCACGACAGCCGATCCAAGGCCGAATCCCCCGACGAGTCCCGGACCGGGCCCCCTTCCGAAGCAACGGCCGAAGCAGCGGCCGAAGCCGCCGTCGAAGCCGCGGCCGAGGCACCGGCCGAGAGCCGCGAGGCGCGCTTCGAGCGCGGGATGGAGACGCTCTCGCGGATCGACGGCGAGGTCGGACGCAAGGTGATCGAATCGCTCGCGGACATCTCCCCCGAGCTCGGCCACCAGGTGGTCGCCTGGGGCTTCGGTGAGATCTACCGCCGTCCCCAACTGGCGCCCCGCGACCGGCAACTCGTCACGCTCGGCATGCTCACCGCGCTCGGCGGCTGCGAGCCGCAGCTGGAGGTGCATGTCAACGCCTCGCTCAACGTCGGCCTCACCCCGGAGGAGATCGTGGAGGCGCTGCTGCACTCCGCCGGGTACTGCGGCTTCCCGAAGGCGCTGAACGCCACGTTCGTGGCGAAGAAGGTGTTCGGCGAGCGGGGCCTCCTGCCGGTCGGCCAGGAATAGCCCCGCGTCCGTACAGGCCCCGCCGTACGAGCCCCCGTACGGTCAGACCGTGTCCCTCGTCGGCTTCGGCGTGGCGGTGGACGCCGGCCGCGCCGGGCCCGCGGAGGAGAGCGGTGTGGCGATGTCCTCCAGGGACTTCTGCTCGGCGTCGACCGCGAAGACCACCGCGACCAGGCCGCCGGCGCACATCAGGGCCGCGCCGATGCAGAACGCCAGCACCGTGTCGCCGACGTTCCCGGAGGAGGTCAGGTCGGCGAAGACCAGCGGGCCGGTGATGCCGCCGGCCGCCGTGCCGATCGCGTAGAAGAAGGCGATCGCCATCGCCCGGGTCTCCATCGGGAAGATCTCCGAGACGGTGAGGTACGCACTGCTGGCGCCGGCCGAGGCGAAGAAGAGCACCACGCACCAGCAGGCGGTCAGCGTGTCGGCGTCCAGCGAGCCGCGGTTGAACAACCACGCGGTGCCGAAGAGCAGGATGCCCGACAGCAGATAGGTGCCGCTGATCATGATCCGCCGGCCGACGATGTCGAAGAGCGGGCTGAGCAGCACCGCACCGCACAGGTTGCCGGCCGCGATCACCGCGAAGTAGTAGCCGGTGTGGCCGGAGTTGACGCCGTAGAACTTGATCAGGATGGCGCCGAAGCCGAAGGTGATGGCGTTGTAGATGAACGCCTGGCCGATGAAGAGGGACAGGCCGAGCGTCGCACGCCTGGGGTACTTCAGGAAGACGGTCCTGGCGATCAGCCCGAAGCCGATGCTCTTGCGCTGGTGGATGGTGATCTCGCGGTCGGCGGGCGGCAGTTCGATGCCCTTCTCGGCCTCGACCCGCTGCTCGACCTCGCCGACGAGTTGCTTCGCCTCGTCGCCGTAGCCGTGGATGAACTGCCAGCGCGGGCTCTCCGGCACGTGTCTGCGCACCAGCAGGATGACCAGCCCGAGCACCACGCCCAGCGCGAAGGTGATCCGCCAGCCGATGTCCTTGGCGAAGATGCTCGTGTTCAGCGCGACGATGGACAGCAGCGAGCCGCCGATCGCGCCGAGCCAGTAACTGCCGTTGATGGTCAGGTCCACCCGGCCGCGGTACTTCGACGGGATCAGTTCGTCGATCGCGGAGTTGATCGCCGCGTACTCGCCGCCGATGCCGAAGCCGGTCAGGAAGCGGAAGGTGAAGAACCACCACGGCGCGAAGGACAGCGCGGTCATCGCGGTGGCGCTCAGGTACACCGCGAGGGTGATCATGAAGAGCTTCCGGCGGCCGAACCGGTCGGTGAGCCAGCCGAAGAAGAGCGCGCCGACGCACGCGCCGGTCACGTACAGCGCGGCGGCGAGTCCGGTGATGTCCGAGGAGGTGACGGCCAGACCGGAGCCCGGCTCCGACAGGCGGCCGGCGATATTGCCGACGATGGTGACTTCCAGCCCGTCGAGAATCCATACGGTGCCGAGGCCGACCACGATCATCCAGTGCCAGCGCGACCACGGCAGCCGGTCGAGTCTCGCCGGCACGTCAGTGGTGATGGTAGGACCGTCGGTCGGGGACAGGTCCGCGGCGGACATCGCCATGGAAGATCACCTCCTTGCCGGTCAGTTTCACATCGGCGGTCACGACACGCGCGCCCACCGCTTCCGGCGGGGCCGAGGCGGCCACCATGCTGGGGGACCACCATCGCCCGCGTGGTCCGTCTGTCCCGGCGGGCGGCGGGCACGCCTCCCGGGAGGACACACGCCGTGCGCACCACGCTCCGTCAGATCCGTGCGATCGTCGCGCCGCCGCTCACCGGTCCGCATGGTCCGCTGCCGCCGCTGCTGCTGGTGCTGACCGTGGTGACCGGCCTGGTCGACGCCTTCAGCTACCTGGTGCTGGGTCGGGTCTTCGTGGCCAACATGACGGGAAACGTGGTGTTCCTGGCCTTCTCGCTGGCCGGTGCGAAGGGCTTCTCGATCCTCGCGTCGGTGCTGGCGCTGATCGCGTTCGTGGCGGGCGCGGTGATCGGCGGGCGGCTGTACGGGCTGGTGTCGGAGCACCGGGCGCGGCTGCTGCTGGGCGCGACGGCGGCGCAGTTGGTGCTGGTGCTGGTCTCGCTGGCGCTGGCCGAGGTCTTCGACCTGCCCGCCACCGGCGGGCAGCGGGCGGTGCTGGTGGTGGTGCTCGGGCTCGCGATGGGGTCGCAGAACGCGGTGGTACGCCGTTTGGCGGTACCCGATCTGACCACCACGGTCCTCACCATGACGCTCACCGGGGTCGCGGCGGACTCGCGGCTCGCGGGCGGCGTGGACAGCAAGGCGGGGCGGCGGCTGCTGTCGGCGCTGGCCATGTTCCTGGGCGCTCTGGCGGGCGCGGCTCTGATCGTGCACGGCCACCCGACGGTGCCGCTGCCGATCGTGGCGGGCCTGCTGGCCGTCGTGGCCGCGGGCCTTCTTCCGCACCGCCACTCGACCCTGCCGTGGGCGGCGCCGCAGGCGAGGTGAGGCGCAGCCGGGCCAGGTGAGGCGCCGCGGGCCTTTCCCGCCGACCACGTGAGCTGCCGCCGGCGAGGATGCCGGCACGGATACTCGGCACGGATACTCGACACCAATGTCGCCGCGGATGTCGATACGGGCCGGTGCCGTTCGTCGTGTGGGTGACCGAGCGGAATCCGCCCGCACGACACGGAGGGCGGGAGACGCGCCCACGACACGAAGGAGATGCGCCATGAAGTACCTGCTGCTGATCTGCCACGACGGCACGGGATACGACGCGACGCCGGAGCAACTGGACGTCACCCCGTGGGTGGAGGAGATGGACGGCCGCGGCATCCGCCTGATGGGCAACCGGACCCGCGAGTCGTCCGACGCCACGACCGTACGGGTCCGCGACGGCGGCCTGCTGCTCACCGACGGCCCGTACGCCGAGACGAAGGAGCAGATGGCGGGCTTCGACGTGATCGAGTGCGCCGACCTGGACGAGGCGGTCGAGGTCGCCTCGAAACACCCGGTGGCCAAGTACGGGATGATCGAGGTGCGGCCGTTCTGGACGGATTGACGGATCGGGCCGACGCGGCCCGCGCGGCGGTGGCGGCGGCCTGGCCCGAGGAGTGGGGCCGGGTCGTCGCGGCCGTCATCGGGCAGACCGGCGACTGGGACCTGGCGGAGGAGTGCGCGCAGGACGCCTTCGAACGGGCCCTCGAGCGCTGGCCGCGCGACGGCGTACCCGACCGCCCCGGCGCCTGGCTGACCACGACGGCCCGGCACCGGGCGCTGGACGTGCTGCGCCGCCGCTCCAACGAGGCACGCAAGCTGCGTGAGGCGGCCCGGCTGGAACCGGACGCCGACCGGGTCGCCGAGCCGGCCGAGGCGGTGGTGGCCGGCGCGGACCCGGAGGCGGACGCGGTGCCGGACGACCGGCTGCGGCTGATCTTCACCTGCTGCCACCCCGCGCTGCCGCGGGCCGCGCAGGTCGCGCTGACGCTGCGCTCGCTGACCGGGCTGACCACGGCGGAGATCGCCCGGGCCTTCCTGGTGCCGGAGTCGACCATGGCGCAGCGGCTGACCCGGGCGAAGGGCAAGATCCGGCACGCGGGCATCCCGTTCCGGGTGCCGCCGCGCGAGCTGCTGCCGGAGCGTACCGGCGCCGTACTGACGGTGCTGTACCTGCTGTTCAACGCCGGGTACGCGGGCGGCGCGGACGGCCTGGACCAACGCCGGGTCACCGCGGAGGCGATCCGGCTGGCCCGACTGCTGGCGGGGCTGCTGCCGGACGACCCGGAGCCGGCCGGGCTGCTGGCGCTGATGCTGCTGCACGACGCGCGGGCCGCCGCCCGTACCGACGCGCGCGGCGACCTGGTCCCCCTGGAGGAGCAGGACCGGTCCCGCTGGGACCGGCAGCGGATCGCCGAGGGCCTGACGACGCTCGACGCCGCGCTCGTCGCACGCCGCCCAGGGCCGTACCAGGTGCAGGCCGCGATCGCCGCGTGCCACGCGTCGGCGGCGCGCGCCGACGATACGGACTGGCCGCAGATCGCCTTGCTCTACGGGGAGTTGGCCCGGTTCGCTCCTGGGCCGGTGGTCGAGCTCAACCGTGCGGTGGCCGTGGCGATGGCGGAGGGGCCGGCGGTGGGCCTGCCGCTGGTCGAGGCGCTGGCGGATGTTCCGGCGCTGCGGGGCTACCACCTGTTGCCCGCCACCCGGGCGGATCTGCTGCGCAGGCTCGGCCGGCATCGTGAGGCGGCCGCCGCCTACCGCGAGGCGCTGCGGCTCGCGCCGACGGCGCCGGAGCAACGCTTTCTGGAGCTCAGGGCGCTCCACGCCGAACGGAATTCGAGCGACCGGCCCGCCCCGGGTACCC
>NZ_JACEGK010000322.1:0-9020 GCF_056859195.1 Streptomyces sp. NH27 | reverse complement strand
GACGCCGCCCAACCCCGCACCTTCGCCACCTTCGTGAACTGCCTCCCGGCGGGCTGATTGTCGTACCGCCCCCTCACGCGTCGAAGCCGTACTCCAGCACGTAGGACGCCGCGTCCAGCGCCATCTCGTTGACCTCGACGGCGTGCCCGTCATCCATGAAGGCCGTCCGGCAGACGAGGATCACCGGCGTGCCCGTGGCGAGCTCCAACCGCGCGGTCTCGTCCGCCGAGGGCATACGGGAGCGGATCTCCTCGCGGAAGTGCACCGGCTTGCGGCCGAGTTCGGCGAGCCGCGCGTAGATCCCGCCGGGGCCGGTGTCGCCCTCGGAGACCTGGCCGACGAGCCGCCCCCGGCCCGGCGCGGCGGCGGCTCCCGGCGATCGAACGGCGGCGCCCTACTCCCAGCGGAAGAAGCGGCCCGCCGCAGCCAGGCCGACGACTGCCCACACCGCGAGGATGCCGAGGTCGGACCAGGGGATGCCGGCGCCGTTTTGGAGGACGTCGCGCAGGCCGTCGGAGAGGGCCGAGATCGGCAGCAGCTTCAGGACGTCCTGCACTCCGCCGGAGAACTTGGTCATCGGGACGATCACGCCGCCGCCGACCAGCAGGAGCAGGAAGACGAGGTTCGCGGCGGCGAGGGTGGCCTCGGCCTTGAGGGTGCCGGCCATGAGCAGGCCGAGCCCGGAGAACGCGGCGGTGCCGAGCAGGAGGAGGAGCAGGACCGCGGCGGGGTTGCCGTGGGGGGACCAGCCGAGGGCGAAGGCGATCGCCACCAGGAGGGCGACCTGGAGTGCCTCGGTGACCAGGACCGAGCAGGTCTTCGCGGTCATCAGCCCCCAGCGCGGCAGCGGCGAGGCGCCGAGGCGCTTGAGGACGCCGTAGCGGCGCTCGAAGCCGGTCGCGATGGCCTGGCCGGTGAACGCGGTGGACAGCACCGCGAGCGCGAGGATGCCGGGCGCGAGGAAGTCCACGGACTTGCCGGGGCCGGTGTCCACGATGTCCACCGCGCTGAAGAGCACCAGCAGCAGCGCCGGGATCACCACGGTGAGCAGGAGCTGCTCGCCGTTGCGCAGCAGCATCTTCGTCTCCAGCAGCGCCTGCGCCCGGATCATCCGGGACAGCGGTGCCGCGCCGGGCGCGGGGGCGAACGCGCCGGCCCCTTCGCCGGTGACGTGCGCGGTGTCGGTGGTGACGCTCATACCCGCAGCTCCCTGCCGGTCAGTTCCAAGAAGACGTCCTCCAGGGTGCGCCGCTCCACCGCGAGGTGGTCGGGCATGACGCCGTGCTGGGCGCACCAGGAGGTGACGGTGGCCAGCAGCTGCGGGTCCACCGTGCCCTCGATGCGGTACGAGCCGGGGGACAGCTCGGTGGCGAGGGAATCGGCGGGCAGGGCGTTGAGCAGCGAGGCGAGGTCCAGGGCGGGGCGGCCGGTGAAGCGCAGGGTGTTCTCGGCGCCGCCGCGGCACAGCTCCTCGGGGGTGCCGGCGGCGATCGAGCGGCCGGCGTCGATGATCACCACCTGGTCGGCGAGTTGCTCGGCCTCGTCCATGAAGTGGGTGGTGAGCACCACGGTGACGCCGTCGGCGCGCAGTTCTCGGACCAGGTCCCAGGTGGCGTGCCGGGCCTGCGGGTCCAGGCCGGCGGTGGGCTCGTCGAGGAAGACCAGTTCGGGGCGGCCGACCACGGCCATGGCCAGCGCCAGGCGCTGTTGCTGGCCGCCGGACAGCCGCCGGTAGGTGGTGCGACCGCAGCCGTCCAGGCCGAGCCGCTCGATCAGCAGCGCCGGGTCGACGGGGTGGGCGTGGAGCGTCGCGGCGTGCCGCAGCATCTCCTCGGCGCGGGCGCCCGGGTAGACGCCGCCGGACTGGAGCATCACCCCGATCCGCGGCCGAAGCTCACCACCCTGAGTGACCGGGTCGAGGCCGAGGACGCGGGCGGTGCCGCCGTCGGGGCGCCGGTAGCCCTCGCAGACCTCGACGGTGGTGGTCTTGCCCGCGCCGTTGGGGCCGAGTACGGCGGTGACGGAGCCGCGCGGCACCGTCAGGTCGAGGCCGTCGACCGCGGTCTTGGTGCCGTACCGCTTGACCAGACCGGTCACCTCGACCGCGGACTCGTTTCGCATGCCGACGAGTCTAGGGAGCATCGAGGGGCGCCATGGCGGCAGGGCGGAAACCGGTCTCCCCGAAAGTTGCCCCAGGGCCCCACCCGGCCGCCCCGGCCTCGAAGTGAGGTAACCCTAAGTGATGTAGCCCACCGTGTAGGCGAAGGGCCGAGCTTGCCCCTGCTCGCCGAATTAAGCAACAATGGCGTTGTGAAATACGTAGGCGGTGCTGCCCGCGAGGCGGCGGAGGAGCAGACGACCGGTGAGCGGCGCACCCGCAACCGCGTCGCCAGCTCCATCCTGGGCCACGGGCCCTCCACCGCCGCGGACCTCGCCGAGCGGCTCGGCCTCACCCAGGCGGCGGTGCGCCGCCACCTGGACGCCCTCGTCGCGGAGAACATCGTGGAGCCCCGCCAGCAGCGGGTCTACGGCAGCCGTGGCCGAGGCCGCCCCGCGAAGGTGTTCGCGCTCACCGACTGCGGCCGGGACGCCTTCGATCAGGCATACGACCAGCTCGCCGCGGACGCGCTGGGCTGGATCGCCCAGTCCGCGGGCGGCGGCGAGCAGGGCGAGGCCGCGGTCACCGCGTTCGCGCGGGCCCGGGTCGCCGCCCAGGCCGAGCGGTACCGCGAGCTGATCAACGCCGCCGCGCCCGACGAGCGGGCACAGGCGCTTGCCCGCGCCCTGACCGCGGACGGGTACGCTGCAACAGCGCGTAGCGCCCCCGGCCCGGCCGGGGAGCAGCTGTGCCAGCACCACTGCCCGGTGGCCCACGCCGCCGAGCAGTACCCGCAGCTCTGCGAGGCGGAGGCCGAGGTCTTCTCCCGCCTGCTCGGGACCCACGTCCAGCGGCTCGCCACCATCGCGCACGGCGACGGGGTGTGTACCACGTTCATCCCGCAGGCCCACCAGGGCCGGACCGCCGCGGCACCCGAGGAACCGGCAGCACCCGCACCGCCCGCACGACCACCCACCGCACCACCCGAGCCAGCCGCGGAATCCGCGCCCCCCGCAGGATTCGCGGCACCGGCACCGGTAGCAACATCAGCAGCATCCGCACGCACAGACCATGCACCAGTCAGCACGTCCGGGAGGAACCCCGCATGACTGCTCCCACGGAGACCACTCACCCGGAGCTCGAAGGCATCGGCACCTACGAGTACGGCTGGGCCGACTCCGACACCGCCGGCGCCGCCGCCAAGCGCGGTCTGTCGGAGGACGTCGTCCGCGACATCTCCGGCAAGAAGTCCGAGCCGGAGTGGATGCTGAAGATGCGGCTGAAGGGGCTGCGGCTGTTCGGCAAGAAGCCGATGCCGACCTGGGGCTCGGACCTCACCGGTATCGACTTCGACAACATCAAGTACTTCGTGCGGTCCACGGAGAAGCAGGCGGAGTCCTGGGAGGACCTGCCCGAGGACATCAAGAACACCTACGACAGGCTCGGCATCCCGGAGGCGGAGAAGCAGCGTCTGGTCGCCGGCGTCGCCGCCCAGTACGAGTCCGAGGTCGTCTACCACCAGATCCGCGAGGACCTGGAGGAGCAGGGCGTCATCTTCCAGGACACCGACACCGCGCTGCGCGAGCACCCGGAGCTGTTCCAGGAGTACTTCGGCACCGTCATCCCGGCCGGCGACAACAAGTTCGCCTCGCTGAACACCGCGGTGTGGTCCGGCGGCTCGTTCATCTACGTGCCGAAGGGCGTGCACGTGGAGATCCCGCTCCAGGCGTACTTCCGGATCAACACCGAGAACATGGGCCAGTTCGAGCGGACCCTGATCATCGTCGACGAGGACGCGTACGTCCACTACGTCGAGGGCTGCACCGCGCCGATCTACAAGTCGGACTCGCTGCACTCCGCGGTGGTCGAGATCATCGTCAAGAAGGGCGGCCGCTGCCGCTACACGACCATCCAGAACTGGTCGAACAACGTCTACAACCTGGTCACCAAGCGCGCCGTCGCCTACGAGGGCGCGACCATGGAGTGGGTCGACGGCAACATCGGCTCCAAGGTGACGATGAAGTACCCGGCGGTCTACCTGATGGGCGAGCACGCCAAGGGCGAGACGCTCTCCATCGCCTTCGCAGGCGAGGGCCAGCACCAGGACGCGGGCGCCAAGATGGTGCACATGGCGCCGAACACGTCGTCCAACATCGTCTCCAAGTCGGTGGCGCGCGGCGGCGGCCGCACCTCCTACCGTGGCCTGATCGAGATCGGCGAGGGCTCCTCCGGCGCGAAGTCCAACGTGCTGTGCGACGCCCTGCTGGTCGACACGATCTCCCGCTCCGACACGTATCCGTACGTGGACGTGCGCGAGGACGACGTGTCGATGGGGCACGAGGCGACCGTCTCCAAGGTCTCCGACGACCAGCTCTTCTACCTGATGAGCCGCGGGATGACCGAGTTCGAGGCCATGGCGATGATCGTGCGCGGCTTTGTCGAGCCGATCGCCAAGGAGCTGCCGATGGAGTACGCCCTGGAACTGAACCGGCTGATCGAGCTGCAGATGGAAGGCGCGGTCGGCTGACCCGGGTCACCCCGACGCCGCCCGCCATCCCGCACCGATCGAAGTAATCCAAGAGGAGCAGCAGTACACCCATGGCCGAGAACACCCCTGCGGGCAGCACCACGGACGGTGCCATCACGGTGGGGCAGCCGACCGAGCAGCCCGCCGACGCCCGGGTCAGCGCCGCCCCGTCCTACGACGTGTCCGACTTCCCCGTGCCGAACGGGCGCGAGGAGGAATGGCGCTTCACGCCGCTGGCGCGGCTGCGCGGCCTGCACGACGGCACCGCGGAGGCGACCGGCTCGCTGCGGGTCGAGGTGACCGCACCCGACGGCGTCATCGTGCAGACCGTGGACCGCACCGACCCGCGGGTCGGCAAGTCCGGCAAGCCGGTGGACCGGGTCGCCGCCCAGGCGTTCAGCGCCTTCGAGAAGGCGTCGGTGGTCAGCGTCCCCAAGGACGCCGTGCTCACCGAGCCGATCCGGATCGCCGTGCACGGCGAGGGCGGCGTCGCCTACGGCCACCAGGTCGTGGAGGTCGGCTCGTTCGCCGAGGCCGTGGTGGTGCTGGACCACACCGGCGACACCACCCTCGCCGCCAACGTCGAGTTCCTGATCGGCGACGGCGCCAAGCTCACCGTGGTGTCCGTCCAGGACTGGGCCGACACCGCCGTGCACGTCGCCCAGCACACCGCGCTGGTCGGCCGTGACGCGAGCTTCAAGTCCGTCGTCGTCACCTTCGGCGGCGACCTGGTCCGGCTGCACCCCCGGGTCGTCTACGGCGCCACCGGCGGCGAGGCCGACCTGTTCGGGCTGTACTTCACCGACCGCGGCCAGCACCAGGAGCACCGCCTCTTCATCGACCACGACACGCCGCACTGCCGGTCCAACGTGGCGTACAAGGGCGCGCTCCAGGGCCAGGACGCGCACGCGGTGTGGATCGGCGACGTGCTGATCCGGGCCGCGGCCGAGGGCACCGACACCTACGAGCTGAACCGCAACCTCGTCCTCACCGACGGCGCCCGGGTCGACTCGGTGCCCAACCTGGAGATCGAGACCGGCGAGATCGTCGGCGCCGGACACGCCTCCGCGACCGGCCGGTTCGACGACGAGCAGCTCTTCTACCTGATGAGCCGCGGCATCCGCACCGAGGACGCCCGCCGCCTGGTGGTGCGCGGCTTCTTCGGCGAGCTGGTCCAGCAGATCGGGCTGCCCGACCTGGAGGAGCGGCTGATGGCGAAGATCGACGCGGAACTGGAGGCGGCGGTCGGATGACCAGCACCGTGCCCTTCGTCCGCGTCTGCGCGCTCAGCGAGTTGGAGGACGACACCCCGCGCCGGGTCGAGATCGACGGCGTGCCGATCTCGGTGGTCCGCACCGAGGGCGAGGTGTTCGCGATCAACGACATCTGCTCGCACGCCAACGTCTCGCTCTCCGAGGGCGAGGTGGAGGACTGCCAGATCGAGTGCTGGCTGCACGGCTCCAGCTTCGACCTGCGCACCGGCAAGCCCTCCGGACTGCCCGCCACGCGGCCCGTCCCCGTATACCCCGTCAAGATCGTTGGGGACGACGTGCTCGTCTCCGTCACCCAGGAGTCCTGAGTCACCCATGGCCACGCTTGAAATCCACGACCTGCACGTCACCGTCGAAGCCGACAACGCCACCAAGGAAATCCTCAAGGGCGTCGACCTCACCGTGAAACAGGGCGAGACCCACGCCATCATGGGCCCCAACGGCTCCGGCAAGTCCACCCTGGCCTACTCCCTGGCCGGGCACCCCAAGTACACCGTCACCGGCGGCACCGTCACCCTCGACGGCGAGGACGTGCTGGCGATGACCGTCGACGAGCGGGCCCGGGCCGGCGTCTTCCTCGCCATGCAGTACCCGGTCGAGATCCCCGGGGTGTCGGTCTCCAACTTCCTGCGCACCTCCGCCACCGCCATCCGCGGTGAGGCACCCAAGCTGCGTACCTGGGTGAAGGAGGTCAAGGAGACCATGGAGCAGCTGCACATGGATCCCGCCTTCGCCGAGCGCAACGTCAACGAGGGCTTCTCCGGCGGCGAGAAGAAGCGCCACGAGATCCTCCAGCTCGAACTGCTCAAGCCGAAGATCGCGATCCTCGACGAGACCGACTCCGGCCTCGACGTCGACGCCCTGCGGATCGTCTCCGAAGGTGTCAACCGGGTCCGCGAGCGGGGCGAGGTCGGCACCCTGCTGATCACGCACTACACGCGCATCCTGCGTTACATCAAGCCCGACTTCGTGCATGTCTTCTCGGCCGGCCGGATCGTCGAGTCCGGTGGCGCCGAGCTCGCCGACAAGCTGGAGGAAGAGGGCTACGAGTCCTACGTGAAGGGTGGCGCAGCCGCGTGACATCGACCTCGCCGATCGGCAGGGTGCCGGCCGGCCTCCTCGACACCGAGGCGATCCGCAAGGACTTCCCGATCCTGGACCGCCTGGTCCACGACGACCGCCGCCTGGTCTACCTCGACAACGCGGCCACCTCGCAGAAGCCGCGCCAGGTGCTGGACGCCCTCAGCGCGTACTACGAGCAGTCCAACGCCAACGTGCACCGCGGCGTCCACGTGCTCGCCGAGGAGGCCACCGCGCTGTACGAAGGCGCCCGCGACAAGATCGCCGCCTTCATCAACGCGCCCAGCCGCGACGAGGTGATCTTCACCAAGAACGCGTCGGAGTCACTGAACCTGGTGGCGAACATGCTGGGTTGGGCCGACGAGCCCTACCGGGTGGACAGCGACACCGAGATCGTCATCACGGAGATGGAGCACCACTCCAACATCGTGCCGTGGCAGCTGCTGTCGCAGCGCACCGGCGCCAAGCTGAAGTGGTTCGGCCTCACCGACGACGGCCGGCTCGACCTGTCCGACATCGAGCAGGTCATCACCGAGAAGACGAAGATCGTCTCCTTCGTGCTGGTGTCCAACATCCTCGGCACCGTCAACCCGGTCGAGGCGATCGTGCGCCGCGCCCAGCAGGTCGGCGCGCTCGTCCTCATCGACGCCTCCCAGGCCGCCCCGCACATGCCGCTGGACGTCCAGGCGCTCGGCGCGGACTTCGTCGCCTTCACCGGCCACAAGATGCTCGGCCCGACCGGCATCGGCGTGCTGTGGGGCCGCCAGGAGCTGCTGGAGGACCTGCCGCCCTTCCTCGGCGGCGGCGAGATGATCGAGACCGTCTCGATGCACTCCTCCACCTACGCGCCCGCGCCGCACAAGTTCGAGGCCGGCACCCCGCCGATCGCCCAGGCGGTCGGCCTCGGCGCGGCCGTGGACTACCTCAACGCGCTCGGCATGGACAAGGTCGCCGCCCACGAGCACGCGATCACCGAGTACGCCCTTTCCCGGCTGCTGGACGTGCCCGATCTGCGGATCATCGGCCCGACCACCGGCGAGGACCGCGGCGCCGCGATCTCCTTCACGCTCGGTGACATCCACCCGCACGACGTCGGGCAGGTGCTGGACGAGCAGGGCATCGCGGTCCGGGTCGGCCACCACTGCGCCCGCCCGGTGTGCCTGCGGTACGGAATTCCTGCGACCACCCGGGCGTCGTTCTATCTGTACTCCACTCCGGCCGAGGTCGACGCCCTGGTCGAGGGGTTGGAACAGGTCCGGAACTTCTTCGGCTGATGGTGGTGCTGCTGTGAAACTCGACTCGATGTACCAGGACGTGATCCTGGACCACTACAAGCACCCGCACGGCCGCGGTCTGCGCGACGGCCAGGCCGAGGTGCACCACGTCAACCCCACCTGCGGCGACGAGGTCACGCTGCGGGTGCGGCTGGACGGCAGTGTCATCGGCGACATCTCCTACGAGGGCCAGGGCTGTTCGATCAGCCAGGCCAGCGCCTCGGTGCTCAACGAGCTGCTGGTCGGCAAGGAGGTCGCCGAGGCGCAGAAGATCCAGGAGACCTTCCTGGAGCTGATGCAGTCCCGTGGCCGGATCGAGCCCGACGACGCGATGGAGGAGGTGCTGGAGGACGCGGTCGCGTTCGCCGGCGTCTCCAAGTACCCGGCGCGCGTGAAGTGCGCCCTGCTGAGCTGGATGGCCTGGAAGGACGCCACCGCCCAGGCGCTGGCCGAAGGGAAGCCCGCATGACCAACAACACCGTGCCGAACGGCCTGAGCACCACCCCGGCCTCCGAGGAGGAGGTGCGCGAGGCACTGTACGACGTCGTCGACCCCGAACTGGGCATCGACGTGGTCAACCTCGGCCTCATCTACGGCATCCACATCGACGACACCAACACCGCCACCCTGGACATGACCCTCACCTCGGCGGCCTGTCCGCTGACCGACGTCATCGAGGAGCAGGCCCAGACCGCGACCGAGGGCATCGTGCGCGAGCTGAAGATCAACTGGGTCTGGATGCCGCCGTGGGGCCCGGACAAGATCACCGA
>NZ_JACEGK010000321.1:0-9034 GCF_056859195.1 Streptomyces sp. NH27 | reverse complement strand
CCCTTGCAGACCGTGGAAGCCGCCATGCTCGAAGGGCACCCCTGCTTCGTGGCCAACAGCGGCCGGATCGGCTTCGGCGCCCGCGACCTGGCGGCGTACACCCCGGAGGCCGCCACCCCCGTCCGGCTGACCTGGCTCGCCGCCCACCGCGACCGCACCCACGTCAGCGTGGGCGCCGGCCTCACCTACGAGGGCCTGATCGCGGGCGAGTTGGCCCCCTCCACCCGGGAGCGTTTCGCGCGGGTCCTCCGGGATCGCGGCCTCGACCCCACCGACTACCTCCTGATACCCGCCCACCCCTGGCAGTGGGAGCACCGCCTCGCCACCACCTTCGCCGGCGAGGTCGCCCAGCGGCACCTCGTCCACCTCGGCCCTGGCGACGACGACCACCTCGCCCAGCAGTCGGTCCGCACCTTCTTCAACGCCGGTCACCCCGAGCGCCATTACGTGAAGACCGCGCTGTCCGTCCTCAACATGGGCTTCCTGCGCGGCCTGTCCGCCGCGTACATGGCCGGCACTCCCGCAATCAACGACTGGGTCGCGGGGCTGGTCGCCGCCGATCCGACCCTGACCGCCGCCCGCTTCTCGATCCTGCGCGAGCGTGCCGCCATCGGCTACCACCCGCTGCCGCACGAGGCCGTCACGGAGCCGGGCTCGCCCTACCGCAAGATGCTGGCCGCGCTGTGGCGGGAGAGCCCGGTGCCGGGGCTGGGCCCCGGGCGGTCGGCGGCGACGATGGCGTCGCTGCTGCACGTCGAGCCCGACGGCAGCTCCTTCGCCGCCGCGCTGATCGCCCGCTCCGGCGAGCCGCCCGAGCGCTGGCTGCGCGACTACCTGGACGCGTACCTGGTGCCGGTGGTGCACTGCATGTACGCCCATGACCTGGCCTTCATGCCGCACGGCGAGAACGTCATCCTCGTGCTCGACGCCGACGGCCGGGTGGAGCGGGTGATCTTCAAGGACATCGCCGAGGAGATCGTGGTGATGGACCCGGAGGCGGATCTGCCGCCGGAGGTGCGCCGGGTCCGCGCCGACATCCCGGCGGACGAGCGGGCGCTGTGCGTGTTCACGGACGTCTTCGACTGCTTCCTGCGCTTCCTGTCCGCGATCCTGCACACCGGGCGGGTGCTGGACGAGGACGCCTTCTGGCGGACGGTCGCCGAGTGCGTCGCGGACTACCAGCGGGCCCACCCCGAGCTGGCCGGGCGCTTCCGCCGGCACGACCTGTTCGCGCCGCGTTTCGCCCGCTCCTGCCTGAACCGGCTCCAGCTCCGGAACAACCGCAGCATGGTCGACCTCGCCGCCCCCTCGGCGGCGCTGCAATTCGTCGGAATTCTGGACAATCCGATCGCCGCTCACCCGTTCGGCCCTCACTAATCGCGCCGTGGTGCCCGAAAACGGGCAGGATTCTTGCAAAGCAGGGATGATCTGATGAGTATCAACGGGTGCCCGAACACCGGACGTCCTACGAGGACCTCATCGACCACCTGGTCCGCACCACGTCGCTGCACCGCGGCGAGGCGTCCCGGGTGGTGCTGGACGTCCTGGCGTACTTCGACGAGACGACCGAGGAGTACGTCCGCCGCAGGCACCGCGAGCTCCAGGCGAAGGGGCTGGTCAACACGGAGATCTTCGAGCGGATCGGCGAGGAGCTGCCGCACCGGGCGGTCGCCCCGGCCGCGCTCTCCCAGCGCCAGCTGCGCCGGATCGTCTACGGCTGACCGGGCACCCCCACCGACCGGGCGCTCAGGGGCGCACCGGGCACCCCCGACAGGTACGACCGAGAGGGACGGCATATGTGCGGAATTGTCGGCTACATCGGCAGGCGCGACGTGGCACCACTGCTGCTGGAGGGCTTGCAGCGGCTGGAGTACCGGGGCTACGACTCGGCCGGCATCGTGATCACCGGCAGGACGGGCGGGCTGCGGACCGTCAAGGCCAAGGGCCGGGTGCGTGACCTGGAGGCCCGCGTCCCCAAGCGGTTCGCCGGCACCACCGGCATCGCGCACACCCGCTGGGCCACCCACGGCGCGCCCAGCGACGACAACGCCCACCCGCACCTCGACGCCGACAACTCGGTCGCCATCGTGCACAACGGCATCATCGACAACGCCTCCGAGCTGCGCGCCCGGCTCACCGCCGAGGGCACCACCTTCAGCTCGGAGACCGACACCGAGGTACTCGTCCACCTCATCGCCCGCTCGCAGGCCGACACGCTGGAGCAGAAGGTCAGCGAGGCGCTGCGCGCGGTCGAGGGCACCTACGGCCTCGCGGTGCTGCACCGCGACTTCCCGGACCGGATCGTGGTGGCCCGCAACGGCTCCCCCGTGGTGCTCGGTATCGGCGAGAAGGAGATGTTCGTCGCCTCCGACGTGGCCGCGCTCGTCGCCCACACCCGCCAGGTCGTCACGCTCGCGGACGGCGAGATGGCCACTCTCAAGGCCGACGACTTCCGCACGTACACCACCGAGGGCTCCCGGACCACCGCCACGCCGACCACCGTGGAGTGGGAGGCCGAGTCGTACGACATGGGCGGGCACGACACCTACATGCACAAGGAGATCGCCGAGCAGGCCGAGGCGGTGGACCGGGTGCTGCGCGGGCGGATCGACGACAAGTTCGCCACGGTGCACCTGGGCGGCCTCAACCTGGACCCGCGCGAGGCGCGCGGGGTGCGGCGGATCAAGATCCTCGGCTGCGGCACCAGCTACCACGCGGGCCAGATCGGTGCGCAGCTCATCGAGGAGCTGGCCCGTATCCCCGCGGACGCCGAACCCGCCTCGGAGTTCCGCTACCGCAACCCGGTGGTCGACCCGGACACGCTGTACGTGGCGGTGTCGCAGTCCGGCGAGACGTACGACGTGCTGGCGGCCGTGCAGGAGCTGAAGCGCAAGGGCGCGCGGGTGCTCGGCGTGGTCAACGTGGTGGGCTCGGCGATCGCCCGGGAGGCGGACGGCGGCACCTATGTGCACGCCGGGCCCGAGGTGTGCGTGGTGTCCACGAAGTGCTTCACCAACACGGTGGTGGCCTTCGCGCTGCTCGCGCTGCACCTGGGCCGGATCAGGGACCTGTCGGTCGCCGACGGCCGGCGGATCATCGAGGGGCTGCGGCGGCTGCCCGGCCAGATCGACGAGATCCTCAAGGCCGAGCCGGAGATCAAGCGGCTGGCGCTGCACTTCGCGGACGCGAAGTCGATGCTGTTCATCGGCCGGGTGCGCGGCTACCCGGTGGCCCGGGAGGCGTCGCTGAAGCTGAAGGAGGTCAGCTACATCCACGCCGAGGCGTACCCGGCCTCCGAGCTGAAGCACGGCCCGCTGGCGCTGGTCGAGCCGGCGATGCCGACGGTGGCGATCGTGCCCGACGACGACCTGCTGGAGAAGAACCGGGCCGCGCTGGAGGAGATCAAGGCCCGCAGCGGCCGCATCCTCGCCGTGGCCCACCAGGAGCAGGAAAAAGCCGACCACACGATCATCGTGCCGAAGAACGAGGACGAGCTGGACCCGATCCTGATGGGCATCCCGCTACAGCTCTTCGCCTACCACACCGCTCTCGCGCTCGGCCGCGACATCGACAAGCCGCGCAACCTGGCGAAGTCGGTCACCGTGGAGTGACCGGCCGAGACCGGACCGATCATCAGCCGGGCCCGGACCGACCAGCCGGGCCCGGAAACGATCATCAGGCGAGCCTGCACCGGCCAGCCGGGCCCGGACCGATCGGTCATACGGTCACAACGGCGGCCGGTGCGCGTCGCGGGCAGGACCCGCCCCCGGGAGACCCGCTACGGAATGACCACCACCGGCCGCTGCGCCCGCCGGGCCAGCCGTCCGGCCACCGAGCCGAAGATCCGGCCGACCATGCCGTGCGTGCCACCGACCACGATCGCGTCGGCTTCGTACTCCTTGCCGACCTCCTCCAGCTCGTGGCAGATGTCGCCGCCGCGCTCCACCAGCACCCAGGAGATCTCGGCGAGGTGGTCGGCGCAGGCCAGTTCGAGGCCGAGCACTTCGGTGCGGTGGTCGGGCACGTCCACGAAGACGGGTGGCTCGCAGCCGGCCCAGACGGTGGCGGGCAGCCGGTTGGCGACATGCACGATGATCAGTGCGGAGTGCGTTCTGCGGGCCATCCCGATCGCGTACGACAGGGCGCGCTCGCTGGAGACGGACCCGTCGAAGCCGACGACGACTCCGTGCCGGAAGGCCGGGTCGCAGGAGTGGTGCCGCGCGGTGGCCAGCTCGGGCACCGCCGCCGACTCGGCAAGCGGCCTGCCGTCGGCGGGCTCGGGAATCTCATGACCGGCCATGATGCGGATTCTCGGCGAGGGCGGCGCTGACGCGCCGAGCAGCGGACAAGACGTTTCTCGCAGGGCGGGCCGCCGCAGCGGCCGGTTTCGGCCAGTTCACCACTTCCCGTCCCACTCCCTCCAGGGTACGGCCGGCACAAGCGCCTGCACAGGGCCGACGTGCCCTTCACAGGCTCTTCCGTACGTCTTCCGTACCCGGAGTTCCCAGGAGAATGCCGGAGGGAAGCCAAGAGCGCAACGGCACCGCGCCAATGAGCGCGACGTCATCGCGCCAACCGGCTGCACGGTTCAGCGCACGGGCGCACCGCGGGGCGCATTGCGGCCGCCTCCCCGACAACTTCCGTCACCGCTCTCCGCCCTGACCCGACCAGCACCGCGCGTACCATCCCGACGGCGGTCGCAGATGTGCAAGTTCACTCCGGAATACCCGCGAAAGCCGTACGCATATTCGGCTCCGGAGCAGCGATTTTCGGCCAACTTGGCGCCGTTACGCATTCGTTGGCGGCAGGGCGCACTAACACCTGTGCCACCAGCGGTTCTACGATGCGGCAGGACGCGGACGGTGCGGTCCGGGGTCCCGGTGACATGAGGCGTACTTCCCAGCGGGCCGCCCGGGTGAAACGCTTCGTGATCGAATGCTTTACGCCACGTTGCCTTGTCGACTTAGCGTCAGATGGTGAACTTGTCACTAACGCCCCACCTGACACAGTAGATTTGATCATGGGTGACTGCGCAGGACAGCGGGGGATCGTGCAGGACCGAGGGGACGACGCGTCGATACGAGGGGGGCTTGAGCTCCATGAGCCAGGAGTCCAGTTCCGGTACGGCGGCGGACACTCCGTCGCAAGCACCATCGGCATCGCCTCGCGCCATCCGCAAGCTCTCCGCGCGCCGCCGGCCCGAGGTCGTCGCGGTGCTGCTCTTCAGCGGTGGTCCGATCTTCGAGAGTTCCATACCCCTGTCCGTCTTCGGCATCGACCGGCAGGACGCGGGCGTGCCCCGCTACCGGCTGCTGGTCTGCGCCGGCGAGGAGGGTGCGCTGCGCACCACCGGCGGGCTCGAACTGACCGCGCCCTACGGCCTTGAGGCGCTCGCCCGGGCCGGCACCGTGGTCGTGCCGACCTGGCGCTCGATATCCCAGGCGCCGCCGCCGGAGGCCCTGGACGCGATCCGCCGCGCGCACGAAGAGGGCGCCCGGATCATCGGCCTGTGCACCGGTGCGTTCGTGCTGGCCGCCGCCGGCCTGCTGGACGGCCGCCCGGCCACCACGCACTGGATGTACGCGCCGACGCTCGCCAAGCGCTACCCGTCGGTGCACGTGGACCCGCGCGAGCTGTTCGTGGACGACGGCGACGTGCTCACGTCCGCCGGGACCGCGGCCGGCATCGACCTGTGCCTGCACGTGGTGCGTACCGACCACGGCACGGACGCGGCCGCCGCGCTCGCCCGCCGGCTGGTGGTGCCCCCGCGCCGGGCGGACTGGCAGACCGGGCAGCGACACATGGACCGGTCTTTACCAGAGGAGATCGGCGCGGACCCACTGGCCGAGGTCGTCGCGTGGGCGCTGGAGCATCTTCACGAGCAGTTCGACGTCGAGGCGCTGGCCGCGCGCGCGTACATGAGCCGGCGCACCTTCGACCGCCGGTTCCGCTCGCTGACCGGCAGCGCGCCGCTGCAGTGGCTGATCACACAGCGGGTACTCCAGGCGCAGCGGCTGCTGGAAACATCGGACTACTCGGTCGACGAGGTGGCGGGGCGGTGCGGTTTCCGCTCTCCGGTGGCGCTGCGCGGGCACTTCCGGCGGCAGCTCGGCTCCTCCCCCGCGTCGTACCGCGCCGCGTACCGCGCCCGCAGGCCGCAGGACGACGGCGACCGGGCCGCGCCGCCCGCCGAAGTGCCACCGGCACGCAGAGGCGGTCTGGGCGGTGGCCTGGGCGGCGGACCGGCGGCCGGACCCGGACCCGGGAACGCCTACGGGAGCGGGGGCGGGCACAGCTCCGGGCACGGTTCCGGGCACGGCTCCACGCCCGGAACCGGACCAGGCGGCGGACCGGGCGGCGGCTCACAGGTGTTGGCCGCTCCCGCCAAGGGCGACCCGGACGCCTACACCACCTCCGCACGGGTCCCGGAGCAGTCCGGGCGGTCCGATGCGGCCGACGGGCCGGCGCGCGGGCGGCTGCGCGCCGGACGCGGTCTGGGTACCGCCCTCCCGGGGCCGCGTGATCGCCCGTAGGGTGAGACACATGAACGACCGGATGGTGTGGATCGACTGTGAGATGACCGGCCTCTCGCTGGCGCACGACGCGCTCATCGAGGTGGCCGCGCTCGTCACCGACTCCGAGCTGAACATCCTCGGCGAGGGGGTGGACATCGTGATCCGCCCACCCGCCGAGGCGCTGGAGACGATGCCGGAGATCGTCCGGCAGATGCACACCGCCTCCGGGCTGCTGGAGGAACTGCCCGGCGGGGTCAGCATGGCCGAGGCGGAGAAGGTCGTCCTGGACTACCTCCGCGAGCACATCGCCGAGCCGCGCAAGGCTCCGCTGTGCGGCAACTCCGTCTCCACCGACCGCGGCTTCCTCGCCCGGGACATGCCGACGCTGGAGCAGCACCTCCACTACCGCATCGTGGACGTCTCCTCGATCAAGGAGCTGGCCCGCCGCTGGTACCCGCGGGCCTACTTCAACAGCCCGGAGAAGAAAGGCAACCACCGCGCGCTCGCCGACATCCGCGAATCCATCGCCGAGCTGCGCTACTACCGCGAGGCCGTCTTCGTGCCCGCCCCCGGCCCCGACACGGACACCGCCCGCGCGATCGCCGCCAAGCACGTCCTTCCGCCGGCTCCGCACCCCGCCGAATAGGCGGGCGCGACCACCCCTCCTCACCCTGTACACTTTTGCAGGCGGCGCCACCCCGGTAGGGAAAGCGCCGCTCATGGTGGGTGTAGCTCAGATGGTAGAGCACCTGGTTGTGGTCCAGGATGTCGCGGGTTCGAGTCCCGTCACTCACCCTCACGCAAGGCGGCCGCTGATCTGCTTCGGCAGAACAGCGGCCGCTTTCGTCTGCCCGGGCAGGCACCGGCGGCCCGCCCCCGCACTCTCGGCGAGGGGCGGGCCCCGGCGCCCGGTCCGGTCCTGGTAGTGGTCCCACATGCCGTCGAGCAGCGCCTTGGACTCCGCCTTGGCGGCGGTGTCACCGGACTTGGCGGCGTAGTAGGCGAGTGTCTTGGCGTAGGCCGCCGTGACGCCCAGGTCGTCGCCGTAGGAGGTGACCGTCACGTGCAGGCCGGTGTTGGCGCCCGGGCCGGCCGGGTTCCAGATGTCCGGCGCGCCGGACCACGCGAGGTCGGAGGGGATCTGGAAGGTGCCGTCCGCGTTGACCGTGGTCTCGGACATCGCCCAGTTCACCCACTTGGCCAGGATCGCCTTGGCCTTCGCGTCGCCGGTCTGCTGGTAGTACTCCGCGACCCGCTCCATCGACCACGCCTGCATGCCGAACCACTGGTTCGACGGCGGGTCGTGGTAGACGGGCTCCCAGTCGTACGCCATCCCGTAGAAGGTGGGCGTGCCGGCCGGGGGCTGCGCGTAGGCGCCGTCCCAACTGTTCGTGGCGCCACCGGCGATGGCCCCCTCGTCGGACTGGAGCCACTGGTAGAACTCCAGCTGCCGGCCCAGGCTGGTGGTCCGATCCTGCTTGCCGGTCGCCGACTTGGGCGCCATGTTGGCGTCGGTGGTCAACGCGCAGGCAGCCAGCGGGTTCTGGTGGCCGAAGTGCGAGGCTCCGCCCAGTCCACGGTGTACGGCGCGGTGGTGTCGGTCCCCAGCAGCACGTCGTCGCTGTAGAACTCCACCTTGGTGACGGTCGCGCCGTCCGCGGCCACGGCGGTGACCGCCAGCGGGATGTCGGCGCCCGCGTTGTACGTGGCGCCGGCCGCCGGACTGGTCAGCACCGGCAGCGGCGGCTGATGGGCGCCGCCGCAGACCGTGCCGTCGACCGCGAACGCGGTGGGTGCCGCGTTGCTGCCCGTGTAGTTGAAATTGGCACTCGCGGTGACATTGCCGCCGGCCATGATTGTCTTGTTCCAGTCCAGCGACTTGACAGTCACGTCCTTGCCGGACTGCGACCAGTCGCCGTTCCAGCCGCTCTGCAACGTCTGGTCGCCGGAGTACGCGTAGGTCAGCGTCCAGCCGTCGATCGGGGCGTCGCCGAGGTTGGTGATCTCGGTGTTGGCGGTGAACCCGCCGCCCCAGTCGTTGGTCGTGTAGTCGACGGCACACCGGATGTCCGCTGCGTGCGCGGCCGTGCCGCCCGCCACCGTCACGGCGAGCGGCACGGCGAGCGCGGCCGCGAAGGCCGTCACCAGCCTTCTCTGCCGCGTTCTGAAAGGTCTTCCTCTGGGCATGCGAGAGGTCCTCCTCGCGGTTCGTTGTGGGGGGAACGTGGGGGGAGGTGCAACCGAACCAGTGGGAGCGCTCCCACAATCGGGGCGCCGTGAAGCCCTGTCAAGAGGCCGACCACAACGACATGCTCATGCCGCCTCGCGCCTCAATTGCGCCCGAAAACAGCCCACTTCACCACCACCGAGCCGACCAGCAGCCGACCCGGCCGTCACCTCACCCCTACCGAGAGGACGGCGACCCGCTATGGTCTCCGGCGGACCAGTGGGAGCGCGTCCACATGCCTTCCCCGTTTGCGCACCACCCGGGTCACGGGGCGGCCCGCACCGCCGGGGCC
>NZ_JACEGK010000320.1:0-9059 GCF_056859195.1 Streptomyces sp. NH27 | reverse complement strand
CGCCCGCTCGCCCGTTCGCTCACTCACCCGTTCGCTCTCGTCAGTGTTCCACGTGGAACACTCCGCGTGACCAACTCGGGCCACCACATAGGTCCGCCACCAAACAATCCCGTAGTGGAACTACTTTGCTACCCTCGACACATGACCGTCGAGACCATGCCCGCAGCCGCGACGACCACCGACGTCTCCTTTCTGCTCCAACACACCGCGCACGTACTGGCCACGCAGATGGCGGCCGCCCTCGCGGAGATCGGCATGTCACCGCGCGCACACTGCGTGCTCGCACATGCCGACCAGGCGGAACGGACCCAGGCCCAACTCGCCGAACTCTCCGACCTGGACAAGACCACGATGGTGGTCACCGTCGACCAGCTGGAACGGGACGGCCTGGCCGAGCGCGTGCCGTCGGCGCACGACCGCCGGGCCCGGATCATCAAGGTCACACCGAAGGGCAAGCAGGTCGCGACGACCGGGCAGAACATCGTCGACCGGGTGCACGAAGACGTACTCGGCGCGCTGCCCGAAGCGGAAAGGGCAGTCTTCGTCTCCGCACTGACCCGGCTCGCCGGCGGACATCTGGCCACCCCCGCCGACTCCCCGGAAGGCGGCCAGGGGGTGCGCCGCCCGCGGCAGTCCCGCAAGTGAGGCGGCAAGCGAGGCACCCCCGGACCCATATCGTGGAGCCTTCAAAGTAGGCCCATAGAAGATAGTCTTCAACAAAACCATCTGCTACGGTCGCTCCTGTCATACCGATCCGCCAGGAGGCGACCTGATGTCCGTTCCCGATTCCTCGCACCCCCCGGCCGTCAGGTCGCGCGCTGCCGCGCTCGCGGTCCTCAGCGCGGGCACCTTGATGATCATCCTCGACGGCACCATCGTGAACGTGGCGCTGCCGTCCATCCAGCACGACCTCGGTTTCTCCCAGGCCAATCTGGCGTGGGTGGTGAACGCGTATCTGATCGCCTTCGCCGGTCTGCTGCTGCTCTCCGGCCGGCTCGGCGACCTGCTCGGCAGGCGCCGGGTCCTGGTGACGGGGCTCGCCGCCTTCACCGTCGCGTCGTTCCTGTGCGGCATCGCGGACTCCGCGGGCCTGCTGATCGCGGCCCGCTTCGTGCAGGGCGCAGCCGGTGCGATGGTCTCGGCCGTCGCGCTCGGCATGGTGCTCGCCCTCTACCCCGACCCGCACGGCAGGGCCCGGGCGATGGGCATCTACAGCTTCACCCAGTCCGCGGGCGGCGTCCTCGGCCTCCTCGCCGGCGGCATCCTCACCCAGGCGATCAACTGGCACTGGATCTTCTTCGTCAACCTGCCGATCGGCCTCGCCGCGGCCCTGCTGAGCCTGCGCCTGCTGCCCGACGACCGCCCGGGCCGCGCCGGTCAGGGCCAGGCCGCCCACGCCGGCCGCGGCGGGTTGCGCGGCATCGACGTACCGGGCGCGGTACTGGTCACCGCCGCCCTGATGCTCGGTGTCCACACCATCGTCAAGACCACCGACCGCGGCTGGACCTCGGCGCCCACCGTCGAGTTCGGCGCGGCGGCCCTCGCCCTGCTCGCCGCCTTCCTGGTCCGCCAGGCCCGGGCCGCGCAGCCGTTGATGCCGCTGCGGATCTTCCGGTCCCGGATCGTGGCCGGAGCCAACGCGGTCCAGGTGCTGGTGATCGCGGGCGGGTTCGGCTTCCAGTTCATGACCTCGCTCTACCTCCAGCACGTGCTGGGCTACGACCCGCTGGAGATCGGCTTGTCACTGGCACCCACCGGAGCGACGATCGGCGTGATGTCGCTGGTCCTGTCCGCCCGCCTCGGGGCCCGTTTCGGGCAGCGGGCAGTGCTCCTGCCGAGCCTCGTGCTCTTCGCGGGCGCCTTCCTGCTGCTGGCCCGCACACCGTCGGGCGGCGCGGGTAGCCACGCCTCGTACGCGGCCGACATTCTGCCGCCGATCCTGCTGATGGGGGTCGCGTTCGGGCTGGTCATGCCGTCGCTGCTGACACTCGGCATGGCCGAGGCGGGACCGGCCGACTCCGGCCTGGTGTCAGGGGTGTTCAACACCGCGCAGCAGATCGGCGGCGCGCTGGGACTGGCGACGCTGGCATCGATCGCCGGCACCCGCACCGACCACCGGCTCGCCGCCGGCCGGACCACGACCGCGGCACTCGCCGACGGCTACCACCTGGCCTTCGTCGTGGCCGCGGGACTGCTCGCCGCCGCGGCCATCCTCGCCGGGGTGCTGCTGCGCACCCCGGCGGGACAGACGCCGTCGGAACAGGCGCCGTCAGGACAGAGCCCGGCCGACGCGACGAACGCGGTTTCCCTGGGTGTCAGCTCCAGCCGGGGAAGCCGCCCGGCACCGGGGCCCGCTGGTCGTAAGGCTCGCGTGTGAACACGAAGGACCCCAGGTCGAGATGGCTGAGCGTGCCGTCGTCCCGGCGCACCGCCCGCAGCGTCTCGCCTGCGTAGTACCCCTCGCGTCCGGTCCAGGTGCCGTCATGTTCCACGTGGAACCGTGTCCCGCGGCCCTGGCCGGTCAGCGGCCTCAACTCCACCTCGCCCGACGCCAGCACCAGCAGCCCGTACGAATGGGTGCCCCAGTACCAGGCGCCGGCCAGGTCGAGCAGAGCCGGGTCGAGGGAGTCGGCGGGCCGCCAGGGCGCGGGGAAGGCGGGTTCGGCGTCGGCGGTGATCGCCAGCAGGTCGGCCGCGAGTCCGCTCACCGCGGGCCCCGAGGTGGAGTTGGCCAACGCGACCGCGCCGAGCCGGTCCTCGACGCTCACCCACAGCGCCGCCAGGAAGCCCGGCATGGAACCGGTGTGGCCGATCAGGGTACGGCCGTGGTGCCGCGTGATCTGGATGCCGAGGCCGTACCCCGCGCCCGGCGTGCTCGCCTCGGCGGGCGCGGCCGGCTCGCGCATGTGCGCCACGGTCGCCTCGGCCAACACCCCTTCGTGGCCGCCGGCCAGGAACGTCGCCCACCGCGCGAGGTCGTCGACCGTCGACCACAGCTCACCGGCCGGCGCCATCACACCGGTCTCCTGGACCGCCTCGGGCACCATCACATCGGCCCACGGATGTACGGCGAAACCGCCCGCCGCGGGCTGCCGCGGCAGCAGGCTGGTCCTGGCCATCCCGAGCGGGTCGAGCACCTCCTCCTGGAGCGCGTCGCCCCACGGCTTGCCGCGCAACCGGGCCACCACCGCACCCAGCAGGGCGAAGCCGGGATTGGAGTAGTGGTGCCGCCGCCCCGCCGGGTGCTTGACCGGTGCCGCACCGAGCACATCCGCCAACTCCGGCCGCAGGTCGCCCGGAGTGCGCTCCCACCACGGGCCGGGCGTCTCGGAGGCGATACCCGAGGTGTGCGCGAGCAGTTGACCGATCGTCACCCCACCCACCGACGTACCGGGCAGGTGCTCCTCCAGCGGATCGGTGAGCGCCAACCGGCCCTCGTCGCGCAACCGCATCACCAGCACCGCGACGAAGGTCTTGGTCAACGACCCGATCCGGTACTGCGTGTCGGCGTCCGGGGCGTGCCCCTCGATCATGCTGCGCGACCCGCTCCACACCAGCGCCCCGTCCCGCGTCACCCCACCGACCAGCGACGGCGTGCGGCCTTGGGCCTGCTCCACCGCCACCCGGTGCATCAGCGCCCGGGTCGTGGCCGGCAGCAGTCCGCCGTCGTACGTCTGAGGAGAGTCGTTCGTCGTCACGCGCCCCCTGCCCTTCTGCCGGGCCCCTGGCCCGGCGCCGTCACGGGCGAGTAGCAGCACCCGCCGCCGGTCGTACCGCCACCACGCACAACCGCGACCGGCAACACCACCTCCGGCGGGCGCCGCTACTCGCCCGCGTCCTGCTTGCGTCCACCGGCCGCGCCGAAGCGAACCGAGATGATCGACATCCGCATCGACCGTACCCCCGGAATGCGGTGCGAGAACGGCGCGATCGCGTACAGACCCCGGCCGCGCCCCAGCCGCAGGCTGCGTACCTGCGTGATCAGCGGAGACGCCGACGCGATCTTGGGGTACTCCTGGTAGTCCATCCCCCACTCCCAGCGCGGCGCCCGGTAGCTGCCGTCCCGCGCGTCCAGCTTGCCCGCCTGGTTCTGTGCGACCTGGGCCCGCGGCAGCGCGTCGAAGAGGAACCACCCGCCGGGAAACCGCTCCGCACACGAGGCGATCAGCCCCTTCGCGTCGCGCTCCGGCAGGTACATCAACAACCCCTGCGCGGTGACGAGGACGCCCTTCGCCACATCGACCTCGGTGATCTCGTCCATCCACCCCAGGTCGAGCGCGGAGCGGGCCACCGTACGGCGGCGCGGCGGTTCGTCGGGAAGCAGCGCAGTACGCACCGCGACCGTCTCCGGCAGATCGACGGTGAGCCAGTGCACCCGGCCGTCGTCCACCCGCCAGAACTGCGTCTCCAAGCCCTCGCCGAGCGCGACAACGGTGCCGCCGGGGTGCTCGGCGATGAACCGGCGCACCTCGTCGTCGAAGGCGCGCACCCGCAACGCGTGCCACTGCGCCATCACGGCGCCGCCGAAGCGGTCGAAGGGGTAGTCGATCCGGTCCACCAGGTCCACCGCGTACGGGTCGTCCAGCAGCCGGTTCCCTGGCGGCCGCCGGGCCTCGGCGGCGCGGTGGGCCAGATTCCACAGCAGCGTCTCCGGTACGCCGTCCAACTCGACCTTGATCCGGCCGGCGCCGCGACCAGCCGAGCCGCCACCTGCCTCGTCCGCCTCACCCGCCTCACCGCCGCCTGACGTCGCGTCGCCGTTGGCCCTGTTGCCGCCCGCCGTCACGTCGCCGCCCGTCACGCCACCAGCTGTGGCGTCACCTTCCGCGGCGCCACTACTCGCTTCGTCCCCGTCGCCCATGGCGTCAGCCTCTCATCCCCCGAATCGCTCTCACGTCAACTGCCTTGCAAGCCAAGCAGGTTCGCCCGGTCGAACCTGTCAGAAGGGTTGACACCCCCCATGGACGGGCGTGACCATCACGTCGGCCAGAGAGCGCTCTCACGTCCTTGCTCTCTCCCTCCGCACCATCTGTCGGTCCCCCACACGCGAGCCGTAACCCGACATACAGGAGTACACATGAGGGTCACCCCACTAGGGCTCTCCAACCCAGGCCGTAAACGTTTCCGACGACCCCCGCAGGGCATCGCCCTCCTCGCCCTGGTGCTCATCGCCTCGGCATACCTCTCGCTGAACCCGACGTCCTCCCACGCCGCCGCAGCGCAACTGCTCTCACAGGGCAAGCCGGCCACCGCCTCCTCGACCCAGGACGCCTTCACCGCCGGCGCGGCAGTGGACGGGGACACCGGGACCCGGTGGTCGAGCGCCGCGTCCGATCCGCAGTGGCTCCAGGTCGATCTCGGCTCCAGCCAGCCCATCACCCAGGTGGTGCTCAACTGGGAGACGGCGTACGGGAAATCGTTCAAGATCCAGACCTCGGCGAACGGCACGAGCTGGACCGACGTCTACTCCACCACCACCGGCACCGGCGGCGTCCAGACCCTCAACGTGACGGGCACCGGCCGCTACGTACGGATGTACGGCACCGAGCGCGGCATCCAATGGGGCTATTCGCTCTGGGAGTTCCAGGTCTACGGCGGCTCGGGCGGCGGGAGCACCCCACTGGCGACGTGCGGTAACACCGACGCGGCGCTCGGCAAGCCGTCCAGCGCCTCGTCCACCGAGAACGACGGCACGCCCGCGGCGGCGGCCTTCGACGGCAACGCGGGCACCCGGTGGTCTAGCGCGGCCTCCGACCCGCAGTGGATACAGGTCGACCTCGGCTCCTCGCAGAGCATCTGCGGCGCCCAGTTGACCTGGGAGACGGCGTACGCCACGGCGTACCAGATCCAGCTCTCCGACGATGGTTCCACGTGGAACACGGTGTACTCCACGACGACCGGGGCCGGCGGGACGGAGAACCTCTCCTTCACCGGTACCGGACGCTATGTGCGGATGTACGGCACCCAGCGGGCTACCCAGTACGGCTACTCGCTCTGGGAGTTCACCGTCCTCACCCCCGGCGGCACCGGCACCCCGCCGACCGGCGGCGACGGCGACTGCCCGTGGGTCGGTTCGACGGCACCGGTCGCGGACCGCGTGTCGCAGGTGATGGCGCAGATGACGAACGCCGAGAAGGTGTCGATCCTGCACGGCAACAACAACGCCTCGCCGTACATCGGCAACATCAACGGCATCCCGTCGCTGTGCATCCCCGCCCTCGGGTTCCAGGACGGCCCGCACGGCGTGGGCGACGGGCTCGGCGGCGTCACCCAGATGCCGTCCGCGAACGCCTCGGCGGCCACCTGGGACACCGCCCTGGAGCAACAGTACGGTGCCGCGATCGGCGCCGAGTTCGCCGGAAAAGGCGCGCAGGTGGCGCTCGGCCCGACGCTGAACATCGTCCGCGACCCGCGGTGGGGCCGCGCGTTCGAGACGTTCGGCGAGGACCCGTACCTCAACGGGCAGATGGCCACCGCCGACATCAAGGGCATCCAGAGCCAGGGTGTGATGGCCGAGATGAAGCATGTGGCCGTCTACAACATCGAGAACCCGGCCGGCACGGTCATCGTCGACAACCGCACCCTTCAGGAGCTGTACCTGCCCGCCTTCCAGGCGGCGGTCGAGCAGGGTTCGCCGGCGGCGGCCATGTGCGCCTACAGCGTGGTCAACAATGTGCCCGCCTGCCAGAACCCGGCGTTGATGAACGTCGGCCTCTACCAGCAGGCGAACTTCGGCGGCTTCATCACGAGCGACTGGGGCGGCACGCACTCGACGCAGGACTCCGCCAACGCGGGTCTGACGGTGGAGATGCCCAACGGGTACTTCTACGCCGACTTCCTCGCCCAGGCGGTGGCCGACGGCACCGTCAGCCAGGCCACGCTGGACACCATGACCAGCCGGCTGATCACCCAGTACTTCGCGTTCGGCCTCTTCGACAAGACGCCCAGCGGCTCGACCGGCGCCACCGTCACCACCGCCGCCCACCAGCAGGTCGCCCTCGAGGGCGCCGAGGAGGGCGCGGTGCTGCTGAAGAACAACGGCATCCTGCCGCTGTCCACCTCCACCACCGAGTCGATCGCGGTGATCGGCTGGGACGGCGGCGCCGGCGTGCAGAGCATCGGTGGCGGCAGTGCCACCACCACCAGCTCCGGCACGGTCTGGCCGATCACCGGCATGCAGAACCGGGTCGCGGGCACCGGCACCACCGTGCAGTACAACGACGCGACCGACCTCAACTCGGCGGTCACGCTGGCCCGCAACTCGGACGTGGCGATCGTCTACGCGTCCGACAACTACGGAAACGAGGAACACGACACCACCACGCTCGACCTGCCGAACAACGGCGGCAGCTCGGTCAGCGACAACGACATGATCGCCCAGGTGGCCGCGGCCAACCCGAACACGATCGTGGTGCTCAACAACAACTCGGCGATCAACATGCCGTGGCTCGACCAGGTCGCGGGCGTCTTCGAGGGTTTCTACCCGGGCCAGGAGATCGGCACGGCGATGGCGGCGCTGATCTTCGGTGACGTCAACCCGTCCGGCAAGCTGCCGGTGACCTTCCCGAAGTCGCTCGCCGACGTGCCCGCGAACACGGCGGCACAGTGGCCCGGCACCAACGGGCAGGTGCAGTACAGCGAGGGCCTGGACGTCGGGTACCGGTGGTACGACGCGAAGAACATCACCCCGCTCTACCCGTTCGGCTTCGGCCTGTCGTACACCACCTTCGGCTTCAGCAACCTCCAGGTCGGGGCGCTGAGCGGCGGAACGGCGACCGTGCACGCCACGGTCACCAACACCGGGTCGCGAGCCGGCAGCGAGGTGGCTCAGCTCTACGTCGGGGACCCGGCGTCCACCGGCGAGCCCGTGCACCAGCTGCGCGGCTACCAGCGCGTCACGCTCGACCCGGGCCAGTCGCAGACGGTGACCTTCACCGTCAGCACGCACGACCTGGCCTACTGGAACACCTCGAACAGCAACTGGACGACCGCGGCGGGCGACTACCAGATCCTGGTGGGCGACTCCTCCCGGAACCTGCCGCTGGCCGGCACGCTCAACGTGCCGACCACCGTCAACGGCAACATGGCCGCGACCGTCACCCCGAAGGCAGCCGCCTCCGGCCCGGCCGCGACCGCCGCGCCGCTCTCCGTGCCCAACCCGTACGGCATGAGCAGCCCGGCGCACAAGCAGGTCGACTGGACGTACGACAAGAACGCCAAGGGCGTCAGCTACACCGCGACCGGGTTGCCGCCGGGCATCTCGCTCTCGGCGGGCGGCACCTTCACCGGCGCGGCCGACAAGGCCGGCACCTGGACGGTGACGGTCACCGGCCGGAACGCGGCGGGCTCCCAGGGCTCCGCGACGTTCGTCTGGACGGCCACCTGACGGCAGCCTGCACCTGCCGAAACGGCACCCCCGCGACCCGCTCGGGCCGCGGGGGTGCCCCCTTTTTTGCGCAGGGGACTCCTCCGCATTAAGCACCTTGTCGGCGTCCCTCCGCGCAAGGCGTCTTTGTGCAAGCCGTCTTCATGCAACGTGACGCCCGCCCACTCGCCTCAGCTCATCCGCGCCCGTACGTCGGTGGACAGCTTGTCCAACAGGCCGACCAGCAGCGCGCGTTCGTGCGGGGACAGGCCCGCCACGAGTGTCGCCTCGCGCCCGAGCACCGCGTCGACGGAGCGCTCGATCAGGGCGTGTCCCTCGGCCGTCAGCGCGACCAGAACCGTACGGCCGCCGGTCGGTGCGGGGCCGCGGCTGACCAGGCCGCCATCCTCCGCGCGGGCCACCCGCTGCGAGACGGCGCCGGCCGTGACCAGGGTGCGGCGGGCGATCTCGCGGGTGGACAGGGTGTACGGCCGTCCTGCGCGGCGGAGCACGGAGAGCAGGTCGAGAGTGGCCGCGTCGATGTTGGCGGCGCGCAGCACCCGGGCGCGATCGTCGGCGAAGAGCTTGGCCAACCGCCAGATGGGCGTGACGACCTCGATCGACGTGGTCGGGGTGCCCGGGCGCTCGCGCTGCCAGGCGGCCGCGATGTCGGCGGCGGGGTAGGGCGGTGGGG
>NZ_JACEGK010000319.1:0-9116 GCF_056859195.1 Streptomyces sp. NH27 | reverse complement strand
CTCGGGCACCGGGTCGACGCCGGGGTCGGCCCCCGCGCCGGCGACCGCCGGGTCCACCGCACCCGGCGCCGCACCGCCCGCGCCGTTCGCCCGCGGCGCCCCGGCCCCCGTCCCCGTCCCTGACGCCGAACGCAGCACCCCGAGCATCTCCCGCAGCTCGGTGAGCGCCTGCCGCCCCATGTCCCCCAGCAGCTCCGCGCTCGCCGACGCCTTGGCCGGATCCTTCAGCGCCACCGCCTTCAACGCGGCCGCGTGCACGACCATCAGGCTCACCCGGTGCGCGACCACGTCGTGCATCTCCCGGGCGATCCGGGCCCGCTCGGCCGCACGGGCCCGCTCGGCCCGCTCCAGTGCCTTCTCCGCCAGCAGTTCCAACTCGCGCTCCAGGCCGTCGGCCCGATCCCGTAGGCTCTCCACCAGCCGGCGCCGGGCCCGTACGTACAGCCCGAACAGCACCGGCGGCGCGGTGAGGCCGAAGGAGACCAGGATCGAGACGGCCAGCACCAGCGGCAGCCCCAGCCGGCTGCTGGAGTGCCGCACGCTGGACTCGATGCTCACGAAGGCGACGAGCATGGTGCCCAGGCCGCTCATCCCGGCGAACAGCGCCGTCAGCCGACGCGGTACCTCGGACGCGGCCAGGGTGTAGAAGCCCACCACCGACAAGATCAGGCCGGTCTGCGCGGGGGTGACCGCGATCGCGACCAGCACCACCGCGATCGGCCAACGCCTGCGCAGCACCAGCATCGCGCCCACCAGCAGCCCGACCAACGCGCCCAGCCCGCTGACGATGCCGATCTTCGCCGCGAAAGTGGCGCCCTCGAAGGACGCCTCCAGCGCCGATGCCGCCGCCAGCGACACGTCCAGCGCGACACTTCGCCGCCTCGTCCACCACCACAGGCCGGACCAGGACCACGCCTGTGCCGCGTCGGCCTCCTCGTCCGGTACGCGCGCCCCCGTCGTACTCATGACGTCCAGCGTATGCGGTACGCGGAGCACGGGAGCGGCCCATCCCGGTGTCCGCCTGCTGGGCCGGGCGTCTCGCCGCGCGAGCCGCGACCTATCCTGGACCGGTCGGACAGCGCGGTCCGCGAGTCCCCGTACCCGAGTTCGTACCCACTCGTCTCCCAAGCCGTCGCCCATCCCACTGCACAAGGAGCCGCACCTGTGAGCAGCGCCGACACCCCACCGGACAGCAGCACCGCCCTGCGAGCCGACATCCGACGCCTGGGCGAACTGCTGGGCGGCACCCTCGTCCGGCAGGAGGGCCAGGAACTCCTCGACCTGGTCGAGAAGGTACGCGCACTGACCCGCAGCGACGGCGAGACCGCCGCCGACCTGCTGGGCGAGACCGACCTGGAGACCGCGGCGAAGCTGGTCCGCGCCTTCTCCACCTACTTCCACCTGGCCAACGTCACCGAGCAGGTGCACCGCGGCCGCGACCTGCGGGCCCGCCGGGCCACCGAGGGCAGCCTGCTCGCCCAGACCGCCGATCTGCTCAAGGACGGCGACCCCGCGCACGTGCGCGAGAGCGTGCAGAACCTCAATGTGCGGCCGGTCTTCACCGCGCACCCCACCGAGGCCGCCCGCCGCTCGGTGCTGAACAAGCTGCGCCGGATCGCCGAGTTGCTGGACGAGACCCCGCTCTCCACCGGCGACCGGCGGCGCGCGGACCTGCGGCTGGCCGAGAACATCGACCTGCTGTGGCAGACCGACGAGCTGCGGGTGGTCCGCCCCGAGCCGGCCGACGAGGCCCGCAACGCGATCTACTACCTGGACGAGCTGCACGCCGGCGCGGTCGGCGACGTCCTGGAGGACCTGGCCGCGGAGCTGGAGCGGGTCGGGGTGCCGCTGCCGCCGCAGACCCGCCCGCTGACCTTCGGCACCTGGATCGGCGGCGACCGCGACGGCAACCCGAACGTCACGCCCGAGGTGACCTGGGACGTGCTGATCCTCCAGCACGAACACGGCATCACCGACGCCCTGGAGCTGGTCGACTTCCTGCGCGGCGCGCTGTCCAACTCCATCCGCAACTCCGGCGCGAGCCAGGAGCTGCTGGACTCCCTGTCCAACGACCTGGTGGCGCTGCCGGAGATCAGCCCCCGCTACAAGCGGCTGAACGCCGAGGAGCCCTACCGGCTGAAGGCCACCTGCGTCCGGCAGAAGCTCGTCAACACCCGTGAACGCCTGGCCGGCGGCACTTTGCACGTCCCCGGCCGGGACTACCTGGGCAGCACCGAGCTGCTGACCGACCTGCAGCTGATCCAGGACTCGCTGCGCGCCCACCGCGGCGGTCTGATCGCCGACGGCCGCACCGACCGTACGATCCGCACGCTCGCCGCGTTCGGCCTGCAACTGGCCACCATGGACGTGCGCGAGCACGCCGAGGCGCACCACCACGCGCTCGGCCAGCTCTTCGACCGGCTCGGCGAGGAGTCCTGGCGGTACGCCGACATGCCGCGCGACTACCGCCGCAAGCTGCTCGCGAAGGAGCTGCGCTCGCGCCGCCCGCTGGCCCCGAGCCCGGCCCCGCTGGACGCGGCGGGTGCGAAGACCCTCGGCGTCTTCCACACCATCCGCGAGGCGTTCGAGCGGTTCGGCCCGGAGGTCGTGGAGTCGTACATCATCTCCATGTGCCTCGGCTCCGACGACGTGTTCGCCGCCGCGGTGCTGGCCCGCGAGGCCGGGCTGATCGACCTGCACGCCGGGGTCGCGAAGATCGGCATCGTGCCGCTGCTGGAGACCACCGACGAGCTGAAGATCGCCGACAAGCTGCTCGACGAGATGCTCTCCGACCCCTCCTACCGGCGGCTGGTGTCGCTGCGCGGCGACGTGCAGGAGGTCATGCTCGGCTACTCCGACTCCTCGAAGTTCGGCGGCATCACCACCTCGCAGTGGGAGATCCACCGCGCGCAGCGCCGGCTGCGCGACGTCGCGCACCGGCACGGGGTGCGGCTGCGGCTCTTCCACGGCCGCGGCGGCACCGTCGGCCGCGGCGGCGGCCCCTCGCACACCGCGATCCTCGCGCAGCCGTGGGGCACCTTGGAGGGCGAGATCAAGGTGACCGAGCAGGGCGAGGTGATCTCGGACAAGTACCTGATCCCCTCGCTGGCCCGGGAGAACCTCGAACTGACGGTCGCGGCCACCCTCCAGGCGTCCGCGCTGCACACCGCGCCGCGGCAGTCCGACGAGGCGCTGGCGCGCTGGGACTCGGCGATGGACATCATCTCCGAGGCCGCGCACTGCGCCTACCGCGAGCTGGTCGAGGACCCGGACCTGCCGCCGTACTTCTTCGCCTCCACCCCGGTCGACCAGCTCGGCGAGCTGCACCTGGGCTCGCGCCCGTCCCGCCGGCCGGACTCCGGCGCGGGCCTGGACGGCCTGCGGGCCATCCCGTGGGTCTTCGGCTGGACCCAGTCCCGGCAGATCGTGCCCGGCTGGTACGGCGTCGGCTCCGGCCTGAAGGCGGCGCGCGAGGCGGGCCTCGACTCGGTCATCGAAGAGGCGCACGGCCAGTGGCACTTCTTCCGCAACTTCCTGTCCAACGTCGAGATGACGCTGGCCAAGACGGACCTGCGGATCGCCCGCCACTACGTCGACACCCTCGTGCCCGACGAGCTGAAGCACGTCTTCGCCACGATCCAGGCGGAGCACGAGCTGACCGTGCGCGAGGTGCTGCGGATCACCGGCGAGTCCGAACTGCTCGCCGCCAGCCCGGTGCTGGCGCAGACCTTCCACATCCGCGACCAGTACCTCGACCCGATCTCCTACCTCCAGGTGACCCTGCTCGCCCGGCAACGCGAGGCGGCCGCCCGCGGTGAGGACCCGGACCCGCTGCTGGCCCGCGCCCTGCTGCTGACGGTCAACGGCGTGGCCGCGGGTCTGCGCAACACCGGCTGACGGCCGCATACGTGCTTCCCCGCGCCGCCACCGACGGGGCGCGGGGAAGCGCGTGGGGGCCGCGCGGAAATCGCTCGGGAATCGCACGGGAAATCGAGCGGGCGGTTCCGCTCCAGGTCCGCCACCAGCGGCGGCGCCCTGCCCACCGGCGGCGTACGTCGGTAAAATCCCGGCCGAGAACTTCGCCCAAGAAGGCTCCATTACCCGGCCGAGCCCCTACTCTTTTTCCACGACGCTGGTGGGGGCCGGCGTTCATCAGGGGGCGAGACGCACGAGGTCCGGCGCCTGGGCAAGGACGGCGGTCCCTGCCCGGATGCCGGGCTCCAAGCGAGGCGGACGCCCCGTCGCCACTGGGGGAGTGCCGTGAATCGGGAGTGGTGTCCGTGGGTCGCATCCGGGTCCTCGTCGTCGACGACCATCGCATCTTCGCCGAGTCGCTCGCGGCCGCACTAGCGGCCGAGCCCGACGTCGACGTGTCCGCCGCCGGCAGCGGCGCCGCCGCACAGCGCTGCCTGGACCGCGCGGCCGCGGACGGGCGCCGCTACGACGTCCTGCTGGTCGACGCCGACCTCGGCGTCGGGCCGCGCCGGCCGGTGACGCTCGCGGCGGTGCCGCCGGCCGCGCTGCCGCATCCGCGCCCGCTGGAGCCACGCGACCCGGTGCTCGACGGTCTCGCGCTGGTGGAGCGGATCAGGGCCGCCTACCCGAGCACCCGGACCGTGGTGCTCGCCGAGCGGGACGACCCGGTGCGCGCCGCGCGGGCGTTGCAGGCCGGCGCGTCCGGCTGGGTCGCGAAGGACTGCTCGCTGTCACGGCTGCTCGCAGTGGTCCGCGGCGTGCTGCGCGACGAGACGCACCTGCCGCCGGCGCTGCTGACCGGGGTGCTGCGGGAGCTGACCGCGGCGCGCCGGCACCGTACCGAGAGCGAGCAGCTGGTGGAGTCGCTGACGCCGCGCGAGCAGGAGGTGCTGCGCTGCATGGTGGCGGGGCTGGGCCGCAAGGCGGTGGCGGAGCGGCTGTTCCTGTCCCCGCACACCGTCCGCACCCATATGCAGAACGTGCTGGGCAAGCTCGGGGTGCACTCCACGCTCGCGGCGGTCGCGCTGGCCCGGCGGGCCGGGGTGGGCCCGGTGGAACTGCTGCCGTCAGCCGGGGACGTTGTCGAACGGCGCGGTTAGCTGCCGTAGCAGCCCGGCCAGTTCGGTGCGCTGCCGGTCGGTCAGCTCGCCCAGGATGGACCGCTCCTGGGCGAGCAGCCCGGCCAGTGACTGGTCGGCGCGGTCCTGGCCCTGCGGAGTGAGCCGGACCAGCACCCCGCGCCGGTCGCTGGGGTCGGGCTGCCGCTCCACCAGCCGCTTCTTGGCGAGCCGGTCGATCCGGTTGGTCATGGTCCCGGAGGTGACGAGAGTCTGGGTGAGGAGTTGGCCGGGTGAGAGCTGATACGGCTCGCCGGCCCGGCGCAGCGCGGTCAGCACGTCGAACTCCCACGGCTCCAGGCCGTGCTCGGCGAAGGCGATCCGCCGGGCCCGGTCCAGGTGCCGGGCGAGCCTGCTGACCCGGCTGAGCACCTCAAGCGGCTCCACGTCGAGGTCGGGGCGCTCTCGGCGCCATGCAGCGACCAGCCGGTCGACCTCGTCCTCCATGCGATCAGTGTAGTAGGTCTGTCGACATGAAGTCTCTTGACATCAAGATATCCCTGGGAGCAGGCTGAAAGCAGAGGGTAGAACTTCGCCCTCCGTTTTCGCCGACTCCGTAGCACCCAGGGAGTACGAACGATGCCAGCAGCGCCGACGTGGGACCCGCACCAGTATCTCCGGCACGCCACCCATCGCACCCGCCCCTTCCTCGACCTCCTCACCCGGATCACCGAACTGCCCGGCGGCGACTCGCCCCGGATCGCCGACATCGGCTGCGGCCCGGGCAACGTCACGGCGCTGCTCGCCGACCGCTGGCCCGGCGCACACGTCACCGGCTACGACAGCTCGGCCGACATGCTCGGCGCAGCGCGCGAGCACGCCGGGCCCACCTCCGGCGGCGGCGAACTGGACTTCCAGCGGGCCGACGCGGCGGTGTGGACCCCCGACGAGCCCTTCGACCTGATCGTGTCCAACGCCGCACTCCAATGGGTGCCCGGGCACGCCGACCGCTTCCCGGCCTGGCTCGAACACATCACCCCCGGCGGTGTGCTCGCCTTCCAGGTGCCCGGCAACTTCACCGCGCCCAGCCACGCCCTGCTCGCCGAGCTGTGCGACACCCCGCGCTGGCGCGACCGCCTGGAGGGCCACGGCCGCCGCTACGTGCACATCCTCTCCCCCGCCGCCTACCTGGAGCGCCTGACGGAGCTGGGCTGCACCGGCGTCGACGTCTGGGAGTCCACCTACGTCCAGCTGCTGCAGGGCGAGGACCCGGTGCTGGACTGGACGAAGGGCACCGCGCTGCGCCCGGTGCTCACCGCGCTGGAGGGCGACCCGGTGGCCACCCGGGAGTTCGTCGGGCAGTACCGCGACCTGCTCCGCAAGGCGTACCCGGCCGGGCCGCACGGCACGGTCTTCCCGTTCCGCCGGATATTCGCGATCGCCCGCACCGCGGCCGCGCCGGCGGGTGGTGCGCGATGATCACCGGCCTCGACCACGTCCAGCTCGCCGCGCCGCCCGGCAGCGAGCCCGAACTGCGCGCGTTCTACACCGGCGTCCTCGGCATGGCCGAGCTGACCAAGCCGCCGGTGCTCGCCGGCCGCGGCGGCTGCTGGTTCTCGGCCGGCACCGCGGTGCTGCACTTGGGCATCCAAGAAGAGTTCCGGCCGGCCCGCAAGGCCCACCCGGGCATCCGCGTCAACGACATCCACGGCTTCGCGAAGGGACTCCAGGCCAAGGGTGCGAAGGTCGTATGGGACTACGACCTGCCCGGCCACCTGCGCTTCCACTCCGAGGACCCGGTCGGCAACCGGCTGGAGTTCCTGGAGCCGACCACCATCTGACCCGGCCGTATGCCCATCGTCCGATCCGGTCGCACGATCCGGTCATACGACCACCGCCGGACCGAACCGTACGATCGCCGCTTCCTACGGCCACCGTTCCCACGACAGCCACTTCCTACGACCATCGCTCCTACGACCATCAGCCCGGCTCGCCGCACATCGGCGGGCCGGGCTCACAACGTCAGGAACGCACCGCCCAGCACCGCCCCGCCCGCCACCGCCAGACTCCACGCGGTGCGCGGCAGCCGCAGCCCCAGCGCGACCACGACCGCCGCCAGCAGCAGCGCCCCGCCCAGGGGCACGAACCCGAAGAGCAGCCCGCCCATGCCGTCGCGCACACCGGTGTCCGTACCGGGCTTGAGCACCACTCCCACCGAGTCCCCGACGTGGTGGCGCACCGGGAGGTCGACGGTGACCTTCGCACGGGGCCGCGCGTCGCCGTGCGGCTTGAACGGCCCGGTGCAGTCCGTGTCGCCGCAGGCCACCAGCCGTACGGTGCCGTGGTCGTGGCCCTTGCCGAGCACCACGTACTGCGCGTTGCGCCACGAACCCCATGCGCCGGACACCAGGATCAGCGCCGCCACCGCGCCCACACCCACCACGCGGACGAACTGCACCAGCCCGCCCGCCTGCGCGGCGCCGCGATCACCGCTCCCAGTTGCCATGCGGGCGATCTTTGGCCATCGCATGCCACCGGGTCAACCTGCCGACCCCGCGCGGCAGTCGCAGCCACGCCGGTCAGCCGTTGTAGCTGCTCTGCGCCCGCTCCAGCCCCTCGGTGACCAGCGCCTCGACGGCGTCGGCGGCCCGGTCCACGAACCACTCCAGTTCCTTGCGCTCGGCCGAGGAGAAGTCCTTCAGTACGAACGCCGCCACGTCCATCCGCCCGGGCGGCCGGCCGATCCCGGCCCGCACCCGCAGGTAGTCGGCGCCGAGCGACTTCGTGATGGACTTCAGCCCGTTGTGGCCGTTGTCGCCGCCGCCGAGCTTGAGCCGCAGGGTGGGGAAGTCTATGTCCAACTCGTCGTGGACCGCGATGATCCGGTCGGTCGGCACCTTGTAGAACTCCTTCAGCGCGGTGACCGGCCCGCCGGACAGGTTCATGTACGACATCGGCTTGGCCAGCACCACCCGCGCGCTCGCCGGACCGGGCGGGCCGATCCGGCCCTCGACCACCTGTGCCTGCGCCTTGTGGGCCCGTTTGAACTTCCCGCTCATCCGCTCGGCGAGCAGGTCGGCCACCATGAAGCCGATGTTGTGCCGGTTGCCGGCGTACTCCGGCCCCGGGTTGCCCAGGCCCACCACCATCCAGGGCCCTGTGCTGTCACTCATCCACGTCTCCGATAGCAGTCGCCGTGCACCGTAGAACCGTAAGGGGCGCGCATCCTGGCCGGCGGTCCTTACACGCGCCGCCGCACCGCGCAAACGACCGCCGCCGCACCCCGGGGGTACGACGGCGGCCGGCGCGTTCTGGTTCAGCTCGCGTCTGCGGCGCCCGCGACAGGCGCCTCGGCGGCGCCCTCACCCTCGCCCTCGCCGGTCCCCTCGGCCTCGGCCTGCGCGGAGACGACCTGGATCACCACGGCGTCCTCCTCGGTGACCAGCGTGGTGCCCTTCGGCAGCTCGACGTCCTTCGCCAGGATGGACGCGCCCGCCTCCAGACCCTCGACGGAGACCGTGAACGCCTCGGGGATGTGCGTCGCCTCGGCCTCGACCGACAGCGTGTTGAGCACGTGCTCCAGCAGGTTGCCGCCCGGGGCCAGCTCACCCTCGGCGGAGACCGGGACCTCGACGGTGACCTTCTCGCCGCGCTTCACGGACAGCAGGTCGATGTGCTCGATGAAGCCCTTCAGCGGGTCGCGCTGCACCGCCTTGGGGATGACCAGCTCGGACGCGCCGTCGATGTCCAGCGAGATCAGCACGTTCGGGGTGCGCAGCGCGAGCAGCAGCTCGTGGCCGGGGACCGTGACGTGCCGCGGGTCGGCACCGTGGCCGTACACGACCGCGGGGACCAGGCTGGCGCGGCGCACCCGGCGGGCGGCGCCCTTGCCGAACTCGGTGCGTACCTGGGCGGGGATCTTCACTTCAGCCATGGGAATCGGCTCCTCGTAATGGTGGGCAGTACAGTCGCCCGGCCGCGACGGGCCGATCCTTCACGAGGAGCGCGTCGATAACGGAGGTGCTGCGGACGTACGTCCGGGCCCTTCCCTCGCCGAGCAACCTCGACAGCGTAACCGTGGGA
>NZ_JACEGK010000318.1:0-9140 GCF_056859195.1 Streptomyces sp. NH27 | reverse complement strand
GCTGCCTGAACGGGATACGTGTCAGTCCGTACCGCGGCAGAAGATCCCTGCCTCCCGCGCCGGAGCGCTGCCCACGTCGCCCAGGACGACCACGTGGAAGACCGCGCCGGCGACAGCGGCCACGAAACGGGAGATCCTGCGGGTGCTGCGCATGATGTGCCACCTGTCCGATCGGGTCTGCGGGACGCTGCTGTTCGGTGCCGCTGGGTGCTGCTCGGTGCCGCTCGCGGGGTCACCAGGCCAGGGCGTCGTCCATCGACTGCTGCCAGTAGGTGGTGTTGAGGGAGTCGTCGATGTAGACGCCCGCGGCGGGCAGCGACGGGTGGGCGCCGGTGCCGACGCTGCCGGCGCCGTCGCCGGAGCGGCCGTAGAAGTAGACGCCAAGGGTCTTCACGGTGCGGCCGTGAGCACCACTGCCGTCGGAGGCGGACAGGCCGACCGAGGCGAAGCCGGACTCACCCGGGTTGAGGGTCACCACGGCCTGCGGCTTGGAGTCCTCCAGGACCGGCGGCACCGCCTGCGCGTCGGTGAACTGCAACGCCGGATAGCCGTACAGGAAGCAGGTGTTGCTGCCGGTGTTGGTCACCGTGAGCAGCATGTGGTTCACCGGACGGTTCAACGGAGCCGCCACCACCTTGGTGTTGGAACCCTGGCAGGTGACCGTCTTCCCGGAGCTACCGGACTTGCCAGAGCTGCCGGACTTACCCGACTTGCCGGATGCGGCCGGCGCATTGCCGGAAGTACCCGACCCCTTAACGGAATCGCCCGTCGCCGCCGACTTGAAACCGTCGGACACCTCGGACGGCGCGATCGTGGCCGACGCGTTCCCACCGGCGGCGGATCCGGTGGGGGCGTTCGCGAGGGACGACGCGGTCGTGGAGACGCCGCCGTTCGAGGCACCCTCGGCCCTGCTGCCCGACCCGTCGTTGCCGCACGCGGTCAGCGAGAGCGCCCCGAGTACGACGGTCGCCGCTGCGCCGACGAGACCAAGACGGGAGTTGCGGATGCTGAACATGTGGGTGCCTCTTTCGTAGTTCGAGTGGGTGTGTTGCTCGGATGACCTGAGCCTGCGGGGTGATCCGTCCCAGTCGCTACGCCCGCCGGGCAGTTGGGGACGCTGGAACGCCAAAACCCGCTCTGACCAGCGGGAACACGGCGCCCCTGGAACGCCGGAACGGGACGCCATGGGATGAAGACACGGCCACCGGCCAGCTGACTTTGGACGTGCGGGAGTTGGATCGTCGATGATTCGGCGCCCCACCGTCGCCCACCTCGCCGGCGCCCCTACACACCCACGCACCCGCTCCGCCACCGCATGCGGTACACCTGACAACCGGCACAGTCAGGGAGGGAACCGCGTGAAGCAGGCGGCAACAGGAGCGTTGACAGGCTTGGCGATCGGGGATGCCATGGGCTTTCCGACCGAGTTCAACACGATGGCGCAGATCGAGGCGAAATGCGGCTCTTGGCGCACGATGCCGCTGCCGCTCTCCTCGGGCCGGGCCTATGTCACCGACGACACGCAGATGACGCTCGCCCTGGGCGAGGGGCTGCTCGACGCGCTGGCCGAAGGACCGCTGAGCGCTTCCCGGTTGGAACCACCGGTGCGCGCACGCTTCGTCGAGTGGTGCTACTCGCCGGAGAACAACCGCGCCCCGGGAATGACCTGCCTGCGCGCCTGCGAGGCGCTGAGCCGAGGCGGCACCTGGCAGGCCGCGAGCGAGATCGGCTCCAAGGGCTGCGGGGCGAACATGCGGGTCGCGCCACTGGGCCTGATCCCGGGGCTGGACCGCCAACAGCGCTCCGGTGCAGCCCAGTTGCAAAGCGCTCTCACGCACGGCCATCCCACCGCGCTTGCCGCGAGCGACCTGACCGCGCACGCCGTCTGGCTGCTTGCCGAGGGCGCCGGCACCGCCGAACTGCTCCCCGAGCTAAGGGAGTACGCCCGCGCGAGCCGCGGCCACTACCCCGCAGACTGGCTGGGCGACCTGGCCGCCCGCGCCCAGGACCCGGATCCGGCGTCCTTCGCCGCCCGCGGCTGGGACGAGTGCCTGGCCGTGCTGGACCGCCTCGAAAGCGCGCTCCGCTCCCCCGACCCCGAAGCCGACCCGTGCGCGGCCACCGGGGCCGGCTGGATCGCCGAGGAGGCGCTCGCCACCGCGCTGTACTGCTTCCTCCTGCTTCCCGACGACCCGGCCGCGGCGGTCCGGCGGGCCGCGTACTCCTCCGGCGACTCCGACTCGATCGCCGCTCTCGCCGGGGCGTTCGCCGGTGCCCACCACGGCGTCGGCGCCTGGCCGGCGGAATGGGTGAGCAGCATCGAGTACCACGACCGCCTGCTGGCCCTGGGCGCCGCCTGGGACGTCTGAACGCCCTGTCCGACGGCGATCGCCCGCAGTCCCCGTCCCGGGGGCCGGCGGCGGTCGCGGGGCTCGTAGCGGTCTCCGCGCCCGCCGCCGGCACAAGGTGCGCTCTTGAAACGGGCGCTCCTGCAACCGGCGCTGCTACAAGGTGCGTTCGAGGCGGTCGGCCATCAGCTTGACGAAGCGGGCGGGGTCGGCCAGTTCGCCGCCTTCGGCCAGCAGCGCCATGGAGTGCACGAGTTCGGCCGTCTCCTGGAGCGCGGCGTCGTCCTGGCGTTCGCCGTGGACCCGGTTGAGCCCGACGACCAGCGGGTGCTTGGGGTTGAGTTCGAGGATGCGCTTGACGCGCGGCAGTTCCTGGCCCATGGCGCGGTAGATGTTCTCCAGGGCCGGCGTCACGTCGTTGGTGTCGGAGACGATGCAGGCCGGCGAGACGGTGAGACGGGAGGAGAGCCGTACTTCCTTTACGCTGTCGGTCAGTTGGGTCGTCATCCAGGTGAGCAGACCGCCGAACTCCTCCTGCTGCTTCTCGCGCTCGCTGCCGGCCTCGGCCTTCTCCTCGTCGGTGCCGAGGTCGACCTCGCCCTTGGCGACCGAGCGGAACTGCCGGCCGTCGAACTCGGGGACGGAGTCCACCCACACCTCGTCGACGGGGTCGGTGAGCAGCAGCACCTCGATGCCCTTGGCCTGGAAGGCTTCCATGTGGGGCGAGTTCTCGATGGCCTGCCGGGACTCGCCGGTGACGTAGAAGATGTGCTCCTGGCCGTCCTTCATGCGCTCCACGTACTGCGCCAGGGTGGTCGGTTCGTCCTTGTCGTGGGTCGTGGCGAAGGAGGACACACCGAGGATGGCGTCGCGGTTCTCGAGGTCACCGAGCAGCCCCTCCTTCAGCACGCGGCCGAACTCCCGCCAGAAGGTGGCGTATCGCTCCGGGGCGGAGGACATCATGTCCTTCACCGTCGACAGCACCTTCTTGGCCAGGCGGCGGTGCATCAACTGGATCTGCCGGTCCTGCTGGAGGATCTCGCGGGACACGTTGAGCGACAGGTCCTGCGCGTCCACGACACCCTTGACGAACCGCAGGTACGACGGCATGAGCGCTTCGCAGTCGTCCATGATGAACACGCGCTTCACGTAGAGCTGCACACCGCGCTGGTAGCCCTGCATGAAGAGGTCCTGCGGGGCGTGGGACGGGATGAACAGCAGCGCCTGGTACTCGAAAGTGCCCTCCGCCTGGAGGCGGATGATCTCCAGCGGGTCGATCCAGTCATGGCTGATGTGCTTGTACAGCTCGTGGTACTCGTCGTCGGTGACCTCGTCGCGCGAACGGGCCCACAGGGCCTTCATCGAGTTGAGCACCTCGGGTGCGGCCGGGGAGTCGTCCGACTCGGCCGCGTCCGCCGCCTTGGACTCCGCGTCGCCGTCCTCAGCCGCCGCCTTGGGCGCGGACTGCGCGGCCATCCTGATCGGCCAGGTGATGAAGTCCGAGTACCGCTTGACGATTTCGCGGATCTTCCAGGTCGAGGTGTAGTCGTGCAGCTGGTCCTCGGAGTCCTCCGGCTTGAGCCGCAGCAGGATCGAGGTGCCCTGCGGCGCGTCGTCGACGGTCTCCACGGTGTACGTGCCCTCGCCGTTCGACGTCCAGCGGGTGCCCTGGCTCTCACCCGCCCGCCGGGTCAGCAGCGTCACCTCGTCGGCCACCATGAAGCTGGCGTAGAAGCCGACGCCGAACTGGCCGATCAGGCCCTCCGTCGCCGCGGCGTCCTCGGCCTCCTTCAGCTCCCGCAGGAACTTCGCGGTACCCGAGTTCGCGATCGTGCCGATGAGTTGGACGACTTCGTCGCGTGACATGCCGATGCCGTTGTCCCGCACGGTCAGCGTACGGGTCTTCGGGTCGGCCTCGAGAGCGATGTGGAGATCGGAGACGTCCGCGCCGAGGGAGTCGTCGCGGAGGGCTTCGAGTCGCAACTTGTCGAGTGCGTCGGAGGCGTTGGAGACAAGTTCCCGCAGGAACACGTCCTTGTTGGAGTAGATCGAGTGAATCATCAACTGGAGAAGCTGGCGCGCTTCCACCTGGAACTCGAACGTCTCGGTCGACATTGTCCGTTGGTCCTTCGCAGATCACCGGGTGACAGGTACTGACCGAAGCACTGTAGATCAGCCGGGCCGCCCGCGACCTGCCGTCCGTGCAACGGCCCCGCAGGCGGGCGCCTGCGGGGCCGTCGATTCGGTGGGACAACTGGTCAGGCGCGGGCGCCTATGTGGGCTCGCCGCTTCGTGGCGGCGGGCGCACCGCCGGGAAGGGCGATGGCGAGGTAGTGGTCGAGGGACAGCGGGCCCGGGCCGGCGAACGTGATGAGCAGAAGGGTCCAGCAGAAGAGGACCGCCGGTTCACCGCCGTTCTGGATGGGGAGCAGGGCGTGGTGCTGGTGGATGTCGAAGTAGGCGAAGGCCATGGAGCCGACCGGCTCCGGCTCACGTGTAGATCCCGAACTCGTAGAGCGAGTAGCCGTATCCGGTGCCGCGCTGCGTACCCAGGACCCGGACGTAGCGACCGGTGCCGTTCACGTCGATGTCGTCGACATTGCCGTCCCCGTCGGTGACCGACTTCACCGTCGTCCAGTTGGTGCCGTCCTGCGAGGTCTGGATGTCGTACGCCTTCCCGTACGCCGCCTCCCAGTAGAGCTGCACATGCTTGAACGTGGTGCTCTGGCCGAGATCGACCTGGAGCCACTGCGGGTCGCTCCAGTCGCTCGACCAGCGGGTACCGGTGTTTCCGTCCACCGCGTCGGCCGCGGTGCACGGGCAGCCGCCGGTCGGGTCGGTCTGGTAGGAGGACGCCGTGGCAGGCATGTTGAGCGCCACGTTGGTGCCGTCCACCTTCGGGGGCACCACCTTGAGCGACTTCGATCCGTAACTCACGTTGCCGTGGCTGTCGGTGGCCTTGACGTACACCTTCCAGATGCCCGGCCTGTCGGGGGCCTTCGTGCTGATGGTGTTGCCGTTGACGGTGGAGTCGGCCGGGGTGAGCGCGCCGTTGTTGTCGACGTAGATGCTGCTGTAGAGCACCTGGTAGCTGATCGGGTCGTTCTCGGGGTCCGTGGTGTTGGTGGTGATGGTCACGTTGCCGCCGGTGGGCACGCCGTCGGTGGCGCCGCTGACCGTCATGTCGGAGACCAGCGCGGGCTGGTTGTCGCCCGAGGTGTCACCGCCGTACGCCCTCTTCACGGCGTAGTAGGACGGGCGCTTGAGGCCGTCGGGCACCAGGTTGAACCAGATGCCGCCGAAGTCGTCCTCGTTGCCGTAGTGGAAGAGGGTGGCGCCCAGAGCGACGCCCTGGTGGCTGGTGATGCAGTTCCAGGCGTTGGTGTAGCCGTCGGCCTTCTGCTGGTCGGTCGGCTCGTCGGGCACGCCGTTGGCGTCGTCGGGCACCTCCCACGAACCGGCCGGACCGCCCTCGGTGACGATGTACGGCTTGTCGTAACCACCCGCTTCCCAGGTGGACTTGATGTTGCAGACGTCCTTGTAGGAGTTGACCGCGTACAGGTCGAGGTCCGGCGCGTCCTTCTTGTAGTACGGCCAGGCGCCGGTCCACGCGTCGGTGGAGGTCACCGGGTGGTTCGGGTCGACGGAGTGGATCTTCTGTGCGATCTGGTTGACGAAGGTGACGTACGCGTCGCGCTGCTGCTCCAACTCGTCGCCGCTGTAGCAGTTCTGCAGCCCGAGCACCGACTCGTTGCCGACGTCCCACATCAGCACGCCCGGGTTGTCCTTGTAGGTCTGTACCCACTTGGGGAACTCGGTGAGCATGTCGTTCTTGTAGGTGTCGTCGGTGAGGTAGTTGACGCAGCCGCCGGCGCCGGGACCACCGCCGGGCTGGAGCCAGAAGCCGGCGATCACCTTGATGCCGTTGGTCGCGGCCGCGTCGAACAGCGGCGCGCTGGTCGCGTCGGTACCCCAGGTGCGGACCGTGTTGACGCCCATCTTCGCAAGGTCCGGCAGGTCCTGCGCAGCGTCGGTCGCCGCCGGTCCCCAGGTGAGGCCCTTCACCTCGTAAGGGGCGCCGTCCACGGTGAGCTGCCAATTACCTTGCGAGCCGGTCACCTTGACCACGCTTCCCGCCGCGTGCGCGGCGGGCGCCTGGATCGCGGCGAGTCCCGCGACGGCCAGGGCGGTCGCCGCGAGTGGAGCGACGACGCGACGCGCCCGCCCCTTCCTGAAGGATCGCTGCATGTCTTCCTCCTTGGTGCGGATGAGCCCGTTCACGGGTAGCTGACGAGGTAGGTGATGCCGGAGTTGGCGCTGTTGACCGGATCGCCGGTCGTATTGATGACGTGGCTGATCGTGCCGTCGCCGCCGAGCGTGGGGGGTGGAGAGGTAGGACGTGCGGGGGTTTGCATAGATCACCTGTGGTGTTGGGGGGACAGGCTGGAACTTGGAGAGCGCTCTCCCGGGGGGTCCCGAGAAACCCGCCCGGGAGAGACCCGCGGACGGGTTACTGGATCAGTTCGTAGTTGCTGTCGAGCACGGCACCCTTGTCGGGCTGCGACTGGTCATAGCCGTGGTCGTCGCACTGGAGGCCACCGTTGACGCAGTGGGTGACCATGGCGGCCAGCGTCGCGTCGTCCCAGTCCGCGAAGAAGTCGTAGTGGAACGAGAAGCCCGCCCCACTGGACAGGTGGACCTGGGACATGTCGCCGTTGACCGGGAAGGCCATCTTGAACTCGATCATCGGCAGCGCGACCGGGTGATCGGCCGGGCAGACGTTCTCGTTGTCGCCCGTGGCGATCGGGTACGCCATGTGGCTCTGGTGGTCCGGCGTGTCCAGGTGGATGCCGTCCCAGCAACTCGGCGCCTGCAAACGGATGTTCAGCTGCACGTCAGGGGTGTTGGGGCAGGTGACCGGGAAGTCGAAGTTCCCGTAGTCGTCCCCGCACTCCCAACCTTCCACCGTGCCCTTGAGGTTCTTGAACTGGTCCTCGGTCTGCATCGGGTTGCCGACCACGAACCGCAGCCCCTTGGGGAACGGCCGGACGCTGGTGTAATCGTTGACGCCCGACTTGTAGTAGATCGTCTGCGGGCCGATCGGCAGGATCTTCTGGTCGCCGTTGAACAGACTCGGCATCCAGTAGGCCGACTTGTCGCCGGGCGCGTTGCACGTCGTCCCGCTCGCTGCCTCGAGCGACGCGGTGGTCGAGTCGGCGTTGGTGCTGACGTTGCCCATGAACGTGTGGTCGTGCGACTTGCCCGGCTGCCCGGGGAACACGATCGGGTCGTCCGGCAAGGTGTGGGACGGCGCACACTTCGCCTGGAACTCGTGGAAGTACGCATGCGGCGGGTCGTACGTCGACGGCGTCACACCGGTGACCGGCGGGTCGGCCATGATGTAGCCGTCCCCGTCGGGGTCGTCGCCCGATGTCTTGGTCGACACCGGCATGTTCATCGGCATCGCCTGACTGCCCTGCTTTGCCGAAACCGCATGCGCGGCGCGCGCCGTGCCGTGCGACGACGGGGCGGCGGAAGCGTTTCCGGTGAGTGCCACCGCGCCGCCGACCGCGGTCAGCGCGAGGGCGATGAGCAGCCCTGGAAGTTTTCTCGACCTGTGTGCCACGGAGACCTCCTCGTTCTCGTGGCTCCGGCGAATATCACGTGACGGCCGTTCCGCTTCGGGGGGTTCACACGGGTCGGCCGTCAAGCCGCGGGGAGTTCGGAGAGCGCTCTCCCGCGTCACGGCATGTTGCGCTTCTGGTTCAGGAGTGTCAACAGTTCTTGAAGTTGGCGGAGGACGGCGAACCGCCGTGCAAGGGCGTCCGAACCGGGCTGGCCTGGTGCTTCACAAGACATGGTGATTCTGTGAAGAATGTGGAGTCCACGTGAACGATGCAATGCCCCTGGTGATTCCGGTCGTTGGAAGCGGAGCGGCTCGAAGGGACAACTGGGACTTCCGCGTTGTGGCGACGCGGCCGGCGGCGCGACGGGCGTGATGGCTGACGGCATGGCCGGCGACGCCGGCTCCGGGACGCGAACCGGCCTACGGCAGCGCCGCGTTCGTACGGTGCCGCACCCCCGGCCGCGCCAAGGTGACTACGGCGCGGGCGCGGCCGTACGACGGTCGCGGCGCGGTGCAGGGGCCCGCGACGAGTGCGGCGCGGGGGAAGGGACGCACGGCCAACCGGCCGTATGCGAGCCGCCGGATCGCATACGGCCGGGCCGCGAACTACTCCACCGCCGTGACCACCGTCAGGGCGGCTTCGCGTACGTCGGGATCGGGGTGGCGGCGCAGGGCGCGCAGGCGGGTGCGCCAGTCATCGGTCCAGCCGGTTCGGGCGCCGAGCGCATCGGTGATCGCCACGGCGAACTGGCCTGCCGGGTAGCCCGATTCGGGCACGGCGAGCCGGCGCTCGTAGCAGCCCCGGCCGTCCAACTCGGCCAGCAGAGCCCGCAGATCGACCGTCCGGGCCCGACCCGAGCCCGGCCCCTGCCGGCGCACCCAGCCGGCCAGCTCCCGCGTCCGCTCGCTGTACGGCAACGGGTCCAGCGCGGCGAGCAGTTCGTCGACGGCGGCGCGTACCGGTCCGGATTCGTTCGGCATTCCCCCATCCTCCAGCTCGGCGGCGGGGTTTCGTACAGGTTTTCGCCCGCCGGGGACAGGTGGCGGGCGAGGGCGCCTGAACGGTGGTCCGGGTCGTCTGGTTGTCGGGCCGGGTCGGAGGGCCGGGTCCGTTCGTCAGGTCGGTGGACCGGGGTTCAGAGTGCGGGCGTGAGGGTGAGGAAGGC
>NZ_JACEGK010000317.1:0-9238 GCF_056859195.1 Streptomyces sp. NH27 | reverse complement strand
CGCACCGCCCTGCCCGCGGTGCGCTCGGCCGGGCCCTCGTTCGTGCCGGGCCCTCGTTCGTGCCGCGCCCTCGTCCGTGCCGGGCCCGCGCCTGCGCTCGTGCCGGACCTTCGCTCGAGCCGCGCCTGCGCCTGAAGCCGGACCCGCGCCCGGCTCGTCCCTTCCCCGAGCCGCCCGCCGGGCACCGTACGGGTCCGGGCGCCGCGACTCCCCGTTGAATCCCGTTCAATGACAGGGGAGTTCGTAAAACGTATTGACAAACTCGGCGGGCGGTTCGTAGGTTCGTACGGCACTACACCGACGCCTGCCGTGCGGAGGACTTGGCGGCCGCGACCGTCCGGACCCCGGTTGCCGCTACCGGTCGCTGACCGGCACCCCGCTCTGTCGAGCCCAGCTATCAGGAGACCGTCCTCATGCATGACGACCGCAAACTGGTCGAGGCACGCTTGGAGCGCGTCCTGCGGGAGCGCATCCGTCCGGCGATCCACCCGGAAACGGCGCCGCTGACCGTGGAGATCTGGTCCACTTCCGGCGAGCCGGTGCCGGTTGCGGAGGGGTTGTCGGCGCGGACCCGGCCCATCGCCGCCGGCACACCGTGGGGTTCGCCCTGGGGGACGAGCTGGTTCAAGGTCAGCGGCACCGTGCCCGCCGAGTGGGCCGGCCGGACCGTCGAGGCCGTGCTCGACCTCGGGTTCACCCCGCGCACCCCCGGGTTCCAGTGCGAGGGCCTCGTCTACCGGCCCGACGGCACCCCGGTGAAGGGGCTCCACCCGCGTAACTCCGCCGTACGCGTCGGCTCGCCGGTCGCGGGCGGCGAGGCGGTGCTCTGGCACATCGAGGCCGCGTCCAACCCCGACATCGACGGCGAGGTGCCGTTCCAGCCCACCCTGCTCGGAGACCGCGCGACCGCCGGCGACGCGCCGCAGTACGTGCTCGGGCGGATGGTGCTGGCGGTCTTCGACGAGACGGTGTGGAGCCTGGTCCTGGACCTGGAGGTGCTCGGCGAGCTGATGGCGGAGCTGCCCGTCGAGGGCGCGCGCCGCTGGGAGATCCTTCGCGCGGTCAGCCGCGCGCTGGACGCCGTCGACCTCCAGCACGTCAACGCCACCGCCCAGGCCGCGCGGGACGAGCTGGCGGAGGTGCTGGCGGCACCCGCGGTTCCGGCCGCGCACCGGATCAGCGCCGTCGGCCACGCCCACATCGACTCGGCCTGGCTGTGGCCGCTGCGCGAGACGGTGCGCAAGGTCGCGCGCACCGCGTCCAACATGACGGCCCTGCTGGACGACGATCCGGACTTCGTCTTCACGATGTCGCAGGCCCAGCAGTTCGCGTGGATCAAGGAACACCGGCCCGAGGTGTACGCCCGGGTCAAGCAGGCGGTCGCGGACGGCAGGTTCGTGCCCACCGGCGGGATGTGGGTGGAGTCCGACACCAACATGCCGGGGTCCGAGGCCATGGCCCGCCAGTTCGTGCACGGCAAGCGCTTCTTCATCGAAGAGTTCGGCGTGGACAACGAGGAGGTGTGGCTCCCCGACACCTTCGGCTTCGCCGCCGGCCTGCCGCAGATCATCAAGGCGGCCGGCGCCAAGTGGCTGCTCACCCAGAAGATCTCGTGGAGCCGTACCAACACCTTCCCGCACCACACCTTCGCGTGGGAGGGCATCGACGGCACCCGCGTCTTCACCCACTTCCCGCCCGTCGACAGCTACAACTGCGAGATGGCGGGCCGTCAGATCGCGCATGCGGCACGCAACTTCAAGGAGAAGGGCGTCGCCAGCCGCTCCCTCGCGCCGACCGGATACGGCGACGGAGGCGGCGGCACCACCCGGGAGATGGTCGCCAAGGCGGCCCGGCTGCGCAGCCTCGAAGGGTCGGCGACCGTCGAGTGGGAGGCGCCCGCGACCTTCTTCGCCAAGGCGGAGGCGGAGTACCCCGACCCGCCGGTGTGGGTCGGCGAGCTCTACCTGGAGCTGCACCGCGCCACGCTGACCAGCCAGGCGCAGACCAAACGCGGCAACCGGCACAGCGAACACCTGCTGTACGAGGCGGAGTTGTGGGCCACCACCGCGGCCGTACGCACCGGGGCGCCGTACCCCTACGAGGCGTTGGACCGGCTCTGGAAGACGGTGCTGCTGCACCAGTTCCACGACATCCTGCCCGGCTCGTCGATCGCCTGGGTGCACAGTGAGGCGCGCCGGACGTATGCGCGCGTGGCGGAGGAGCTCGAAGGGATCATCGGCGAGGCGCAGCGCGCGCTCGCGGCGGCGCCGGGGGCCGCGGGGGAGGCGTCCGGCACCGGCGACGTGGTGTTCAACTCGGCTCCGCACGGGCGCGGCGGTGTCCCGGCCGGCGGCGCGGGTGTCGCCCGTTCGTCGGGGGAGGCGACCGTCGCCGCGCGTGAGGGCGGCGGCTACGTCCTGGACAACGGTCTGCTGCGGGTCGAGATCGACGGGCGCGGACTGGTGGTGTCGGCCTACGACATCGCGGCCGGCCGCGAGTCCATCGCCCCGGGGCAGGCGGGCAACCTGCTCCAGCTCCACCCCGATCTGCCCAACCAGTGGGACGCGTGGGACGTCGACGCCTTCTACCGGAACGTCGGCGCCGACCTCACGGACGTCGCGGACCTGCGCCTCGACGGCGCCTCGGTGCGCGTCGAGCGGGCCTTCGGCGACTCCCGGGTCGTCCAGCTGCTGTCGCTGCCGGTGGACGCCAAGCGGATCGACATCGACACCGAGGTCGACTGGCACGAGACGGAGCGGTTCCTGAAGCTGGCCTTCCCGCTGGACGTACGGGCCGACCGCTACGCCTCCGAGACCCAGTTCGGCCACGTCTACCGGCCCACCCACCAGAACACGAGCTGGGAGTGGGCCAAGTTCGAGGCGTGCAACCACCGGTTCGTGCACCTCGACGAGCCGGGCTGGGGAGTCGCGCTCGTCAACGACGCGACCTACGGCCACGACGTCACGCGTTCGATGCGCACCGGTGCCGACGCGGGCACGACGACCACGATCCGCGCGTCGCTGCTGCGGGCGCCGCGCTTCCCCGACCCGGAAACCGACCAGGGCGTCCACCGCTTCCGGCACGCACTGGTCCCGGGCGCCACGATCGGCGACGCCGTCCGCGAGGGCTACCGGGCCAACCTCCCCGAGCGCCGCGCGTCCGGTGTGAACGCGGTGGCGCCCCTGGTGACCGTGGACGACGACGCGGTCGTGGTGAGTGCGGTGAAGCTCGCCGACGACCGCAGCGGCGACCTCGTCGTGCGCCTCTACGAGGCGAACGGCGGCCGTGCCCGCGCCACGCTCCGGGCCGACGGCTTCGCCGCCGACCGCGCCGTCCCGACCGACCTGTTGGAGCGGCCGCTCGCGGACACCGCACGTCCCGAAGCGGCGGACAACGGGGTGACCGTCGCCCTGCGGCCCTTCCAGATGGTGACGCTGCGCATTCCGCGCGCCTGACGGCGACCGCACCGGTCAGAGCGGAACAGAACGGAGTTGACGATGCCGGCCGCCGACCCGGGAGGTGAAGACGGAGCGGCGGCCCGGCGGCGCGGGTCGGACGGAGAATCCGGTGGCGTACCATGCCAGCAATCAACGCCGTCGAAGGGGCGGCGGCCTGGTGCCGCGTCCGCCGTCCGAGGCTGGGAGAGGCACGGTTGACGACCATCGACAGCGCCGGCAACGAGCGGCCGCAGATCCGCCGCGGCACCAACCTGCCGCGGATGGGCGACTACAACGAGTCCGTTGTCCTCGACGCCATCCGCCGGCACCCGTCAGGTCTGAGCCGGGTCGAACTCGCCCAGGCCACCGGGCTGTCCGCCCAGACCGTCTCGAACATCACCCGCCGGCTGCTGGACCAGGGCGTGGCGCGGGAATCCGGGAAGCGGAGCACGGGTCCCGGTAAACCGCGCACCCTCCTCGAGGTCGTTCCCACCGCCCGGTACGCCGTGGGGGTGCACCTCGACCCGGCGGTCATCACCTATGTCCTGGTCGATCTGCTGGGCACGGTGGTGGCGCAGCACAGCGAGCAGACGCCGAGCGGCGGCGGCTCCGACCAGATCGTGGCGGGCATGGCGGCCTCCGTGGCCGACCTGGTCGCCAAGTCCGGTGTCGACGCCGAGCGGATGCTGGGCCTCGGCATCGCCGCGCCCGGTCCCGTCGACACCGCGGCCGGTCAGGTCCTGGACCCCCCTGAACTGCACGGGTGGGGCAGCTTCCCGCTCCGTGATCGGCTCAGCGAGGCCACCGGCTACCCGGTGCTCCTCGACAAGGACGTCACCGCCGCGGTCGTCGCCGAACGCTGGGCCGGCGCGGCCACCGCGAGCCGCAACCTCCTCTTCTTCTACCTGGGCACCGGCTCGGGCATGGGACTGGTGGTGCAGGACACCGTGCTGCGCGGCGTCTCCGGCAACGCCGGCGAGGTCGGCGGCCTCGGCGCGGGCTGCTCGATCCGGACCCTCGTCGACGAGGCCATCGCACTCGGGGTGCTCGGCGCGGAGTTCACCGTGCTGGACCCGGCCGACGCCCCGCGCGGTGTGGAGCGGCTGGCCGCGCTCGCCACCGAGGGGGACGAGGCGGCCAAGGCCATCATCGATCGGCTGGCCATCCGGATCGGCCGCGGTGTCTGTGCCGCCGCGACCCTGCTGGACGTCGACACCATCGTCTTCGGCGGTACGACCTGGCAGGTGCTCGCCGAGCATCTCCTTCCTGTCATCGAACCGATGGTCGCGCGCTCTCCGTTCGTGCGGGCCACGCACCCGACAGCGGTCGTCACCACCACCCTCGGCGAGAACGTCGCCGCCGTGGGAGCGGCATCCCTGGTGCTGGACCAGGCGCTCTCGGCCCAGCCCACATCGCTGCTGCTGCGCTGAGCCTGCCGCTGCTGCTGCGCTGAACCCGCCCGCCGCAGGCCCGCTCTGCGGGACCGCCGCCCGGGGCGCCCCACCCTTGGCCCCAGACATCGGATGACGGCCCGGCCCACGTACGACCCACCCCAATATCCCCAACCGCCGCACCAGCCACAGACGTTGCCGCACTCTGCACCGACACCCTTCAGTGCCGCACCGCCGCGCACCCGCGCACCCAGACGAACCCCCGCCCCCTCATTGGTCCGACCGCTTGCACGGGCCATTGACGTGTTCCTGTCGTGTGGCTAACTTCGCCGAGAGCGCTCTCCTCTCGTCGGCGTCCTCGGGCGCCCCTGAGCCCCGGAGTCCCCCCATGTACGCACTCACTCCAGTACGTGTTCCATCTCCGCATGGCGTGACAACGTTGTCTGATCTTGCTCGCCACTCCGGAGTCGCGCTCCCGTGTGCTCGGACAACGTTGTCAAACTTACGAGCAGAGGAGAAATACCCGCGATGACACGACTGTCGAGACCACCCGGAGCGGCCGTGATCGGCGTGCTCGCGGCTGCGGCGCTGGCCGTGGCCGGGATGTGTACTCCCGCGTCGGCGGCCGGGAAGGCCGCGCTCGTCACGGCGCCGGCCACCGTGGTCAACCCGTTCATCGGGACCTCGAACCAGGCCGACGACTTCCCGGGCGCGGATGTGCCGTTCGGCATGGTGCAGTGGAGCCCGGACACGCCGTCGCGTCCGTCCGGTGGCGGTTACGAGTACAACGACTCGACGATCACCGGTTTCAGCCTCACCCACATCGCCGGGCCGGGCTGCGGCGCGGCCGGTGACATACCGGTGCTGCCCACGGTGGGGGCGGTGGACACGGGTGCGACGGACGCGTTCTCGCACTCCGATGAGTCGGCGTCCGCAGGGTCGTACAAGGTCACGCTCGACAACCAGGTGACCACCGAGCTGACCGCCACGACGCGCACCGGGATGGCGCGCTTCACCTTTCCGTCCAGCACCCGGTCCAACCTGATCTTCAAGCTGAACGGGAGTCAGAACGGCGACTCCGCGACGCAGTTCACGAAGGTCTCGGACACCGAGGTGAGCGGGCAGGTCACAAGCGGCCACTTCTGCGGTGCGGGCAACACGTACACCGTGTACTTCGACATGGTCTTCGACCAGCCGTTCGCCTCGCAGGGCAGCTCGGCCGTGAAGCCGTCGGCCACCACCCCCGCGACGTCGGGCACGGCCTCCAAGAACGCCGCCGAGAAGCCCGACAAGCCGGTGCTGCACGGCAAGGCGCCCAAGGCCGCGACCTCGAAGTCCGCGACGGGCGGTGCGTCGCCGGACGCCGCCGCGTCGAACGGCTACGTCACCTTCGACACCACGTCCAACCCGGTCGTGCAGGCCAAGGTGGGCGTGTCGTACGTGTCGGTCGCCAACGCGGTCGCCAACCGTACGGCGGAGAACAGCGGTTGGGACTTCGACGGGACCCGCGGAGCCGCGCAGGACTCCTGGAACAGCGCGCTCGGCAAGGTGCAGATCGCCGGCGGGACCTCCGCGCAGCAGCAGAGCTTCTACACCGCGCTCTACCACTCGCTGCTGCACCCGAACGTGATCAGCGACACCAACGGCCAGTACTACGGCTTCGACGGCAAGACGCACACCGTGGACTCCGGCCACAGCGCGGCGTACGCGAACTACTCGGGCTGGGACATCTACCGTTCCCAGGCCCAACTCGAAGCCCTGGTGGACCCGCAGGCCGCGTCGGACACCGCGCAGTCGATGATCGACGACTACGCCCAGACCGGGATCTTCCCCAAGTGGTCCGAGGACAACGGCGAGTCGTACGTCATGGTCGGTGACCCCGCGGACGCCATCCTCGCGGACTACCACGCCTTCGGCGCCACAAAGTTCGACACCGCCACCGCGCTGACCGACATGGTCGCCCAGGCGAGCAAGGCCAACAACGACCGGCCGGGGCTGAACTACCTGGACTCGCCCGGCTACATGCCGCACGACGGCAGCTACGGCTGCTGCAACTTCTACGGTCCGGTGGCCACTACGCTGGAGTACAATACCGCCGACTTCGCGCTCTCCGCGTTCGCCGGGGCGCTCGGCGACACCGGCAACCAGAAGACGTACGCAAACCGCGCGCAGGACTGGCGCAACGTGCTCAACCCGGCGTCCGGCTTCGTCGAGCCGCGCAACGCGGACGGCTCCTGGACCGGCGGGTTCGACCCCACCAGCGGCACCGACATGGTGGAGGCCGACTCCTGGATCTACACCGGGATGGTGCCCTTCGACATCGGCGGCCTGGCGAAGGCCAAGGGCGGCAACGCGGCCATGAACGACTACCTGGACAACACGCTGCGCAGCTTCACCGGTGACGACGGCTACGCCTGGGTCGGCAACGAGCCCAGCATCGAACTGCCGTGGGAGTACGACTACACCGGTGCGCCGTACAAGACGCAGGGCACGGTGCGGGCGATCCAGGACCAGATCTGGTCGAACACCCCCGGCGGGCTGGCCGACGGCAACGACGACCTGGGCGCGATGAGCGCCTGGTACGTCTGGGCCGCGCTCGGCATGTACCCCGAGACCCCGGGCACGTCCGATCTCGCCCTCGGCTCACCGCTGTTCACGCAGGCCGTGGTCACGCTGCCGTCCGGCAACACGCTCACGATCAACGGCAACGGCGCCGCAGACCAGGCCCCCTACGTGCAGTCGGCGACGTGGAACGGCACGGCCTGGAACAACGCCTACGCCCCCACCACGGCGATCACCGCGGGCGGCACGCTCGACTACACGCTCGGCACCACCGCCAACACCTCGTGGGCGACGGCGGCGTCCGCGGCCCCGCCGTCGTACGCCGGTGACACCACGGCGCCGGCCTCGCCGCGGATCGGCCCGATCACCGCCGGTGTGGCGTCGAACCTGTGCGTGGACGACGCGACCTCGGGCACCGCCGACGGCACCCACGTGCAGATCTGGGGCTGCGACAGCACCTACGCGCAGGACTGGATCGTCGCCGCCGACGGAACGCTGCGGACCCTCGGCAAGTGCCTGGACGCCGACCACAGCGGGACCACCAACGGCACGCTGATCCAGCTGTGGACCTGCAACGGCAGCGGCGCCCAGCAGTGGACCGCGGGCGCCAACGGATCGCTGGTCGACCCGGAGTCCGGGCTGTGCCTCGACGACCCGAACTCGTCCACGGACAACGGCACCCAGCTCCAGTTGTACGGCTGCAACGCTTCGGCGGCGCAGAACTGGACGCTGCCGAGCTGAGCCGCACACCCGTACAGCGCCGTCCGCTGGTCGGCGCACCGCGCCCCCCGTGCGTCCCGTCCACCCGGCCGGGACGCATGGGGGCGTCTTCCTGCACAGGTTCCTGCGCAGGTTCCTGTACAGGTTCCTGCGCAGGCGAGGATTCGGGGCCGCCGGCCCCCTCGGCCGGTCTTCCGCCCCCCGGTGTATCCGGGCATGGCAAAGGGGCGTTCCGCCCGGTGCGGCGGGGACGCCGAAAAGCGTGACGGCGCGACTGCCGTGTCGCGCGGCCGTAATCCGTTACCTCCTGTCGACGGTCTGCCGTCATCAATTCGGAACAGCCGGTGGCGCGGATTGGGCTGACGGCGGCACCTTCGCGATATTCACCCTGATGATTCAATGGTCACGGCTCCGGCCTGCGGAAATGCGATGCGCGTGCCGTGCTGTCGCGGCGCCGGGAGAATTCGGCTCTTGACTGGTGGGCGGCGGACCGCTTCACTCCGAAGCGATCGCGACTTCCCCTGCCGAAGGTCGTGGCTATCGGCCCCCGTCAAGTTCTCCCGCCGAGTCATTTCCCCTGCCGTGGACTCCCGGGGTGACCGGGCCGATCATTCGGACGAAATTACGACAACGTATTTCGTATGAATTTTCCCATGCGGTGGCGCCGTCATTCCTCGGGTCGCACGACCGGATATGCGAAGGCCGCCGCGCTTTTCCGTCGAGCCGTAGGAGCGAGCATGTCCGTACAGCACCCGCAGGGTCCGCAGGATGAGAGTCAGGCCGGGCCGGGGGTCGATCGGCGTGGCCTGATGAAGAACGCCGGCCGGATCGGCGCCGCCGGACTCGCCGCCGGAGTCCTCAGCGCCGGTACGACCGGCGTGACTTCGGCCGCCGCCGCCGAGCCCGCCGCGGCGAAGACCGCACCCGAGCCGGCGGCCGCCGAGGAGCCCGGTATGCCGCAGGAGCCGCTGGTGGTCCGGGTGAACGACGCCGCCAACGGCGAACTGGACATCTTCCACGGCGAGGAGCATCACCGGGTCGTCGACCAGGATCTGGCCCGCGCCCTGTTGCGGCACGCCCGCTGACGGCCGGGCCCCGGTCCCGGCCCAACCCCCGCCCCCACAAAGG
>NZ_JACEGK010000316.1:0-9239 GCF_056859195.1 Streptomyces sp. NH27 | reverse complement strand
GGGGGTCGTGCGGCTGGTGGAGGGTGACGGCCCGGCCGGATGGGCCGGAGTGGTGTGGTCGGGGTTCGCCGCGGACGACGCCGCGAAGGTGGACCGGGCGATCGCCGCGCAGCAAGCGTGGCTGGGCTCTCCCGAGGGCAAGGGCCGCGAGTTCGAGTGGAAGCTGTACTCGTACGACCACCCCGTAGACCTCCCCGAGCGCCTCGTCGCCGCGGGGTTCGTCGCCGAGCCGCCGGAGACCCTGATGGTCGCGGAGATCGCGGCGCTGCCGGTGGACACCCCCGCGCCGGACGGAATCCGGCTGGAGCCGGTGACGGACGCGGCAGGCGTGGACCTGATCGCGGATGTGCACGAGCGGGCGTTCGGCACGGTCTCCGCCCGCCTGCGGGAGCGGCTGCTGACCGAGGTGGGCGGCCCCGACGTGGAGATGACCGTGGCGATGGCGGGCGAACGGGCGGTGTGCGCCGCTCGGATGGAGTTCCACCCGGGCACGGAGTTCGCCAGCCTGTGGGGCGGCGGCACCGTCGAGGAGTGGCGCGGCCGCGGCATCTACCGCGCGCTGGTCGCGCACCGCGCCCGTATCGCCGCCGCGCGCGGCTGCCGCTACCTCCAGGTGGACGCCTCGGACCAGAGCCGGCCGATCCTGGAGCGACTGGGCTTCAGCGCGCTGGCCGTCACCACGCCGTACATCCTCACGGCGGACTGACGAAGGGACAGCGGGCGATGGGCATGAAGGTACTGACCGTCAACGTCGGTCGGCCGCGGCCGAATCCGTGGAAGCGGCTGCCCGCGACCGGCATCGACAAGCGGCCGGTCACCGGCCCGGTGGCCGTGGCGGCGCCGGGTCCGAAGGGGACCGGAGCGGTCGGCCTGGCGGGCGACCGGGTGTACGACGTGAAGCACCACGGCGGCGACGACCAGGCCGTGTACGCCTACGCCCGGGAGGATCTGGACCACTGGCAACAGGAGTTGGGCCGGGAGTTGCCCAACGGCTCCTTCGGGGAGAACCTGACCACGGCCGGGATCGACGTCAACGCGGCGCTGATCGGGAGCGTTGGCGGATCGGCTCGGCGCTGCTCGAGGTGTCCTGCCCGCGCATTCCGTGTGCGACCTTCGCCGGGTGGCTGGAGGAGGGCGGGTGGACGCGGTGGTTCGTGCAGGCCGCGCTGCCGGGGCCGTATCTGCGGGTGATCGAGCCGGGTGAGGTGGGCGCGGGCGACGCGGTGGACGTGGTGGACCGGCCGGCGCACGAAGTGACGGTCGCGGTGTCGTTCCGCGCGGTGACCACCGAGCCCGAACTGCTGCCGCTGCTGGTCGACCTGGCCGCCTTCCCGGCCGCGGAGCGGGCGGCGATCCGGCGGCGACTGGCCCGCTGACCGCCGCAGGGCGCCAGGCGCGGCCCGGCCCTTCTAGGCTGGCGGTATGACGACTTCTCTGGTGACCGGGGCGACCGCAGGGCTCGGCGCGGCCTTCGTCCGCCGGCTCGCCGCCGACGATCACAGCCTGGTGCTGGTCGCCCGCAACGCCGACCGGCTCGCCCGGTTCGCGGCGGACCTGCGCGAGCGGCACGGCGTCGAGGTGGAGGTGCTGGCCGCCGACCTCGCGACGGACGCCGGGATCGAGGCGGTCGAGGCGCGGCTGCGCGACTCCGCCCGGCCGGTGGACGTGCTGGTGAACAACGCCGGGTTCGGCAACGGCGGCGCCTTCCTCGACGTGCCCGTCGAGGACGAGGTACGGATGATCAAGGTGCACTGCGAGGCGGTGCTGCGGCTGACCGCGGCCGCGGTGGAGGGAATGCGGGAGCGGCGGCGGGGCTTCGTGGTGAACGTCGCCTCGGTCGCGGCCTACATGCCGCGCGGCACGTACAGCGCGAGCAAGGCGTGGGTGGTGCGGTTCACCGAGGGGCTGTCGCACGAACTGCGCGGCTCGGGCGTGCGCTTCCTCGCCCTGTGCCCGGGTTTCGTGCGGACCGAGTTCCACGCGCGGGCCGGCATGGACGCCTCCCGGCTGCCGTCGTGGGCCTGGCTCGACGCGGACGCGGTCGTCGCCGCCGCGCTGCGCGACCTGGCCAGGGGCCGCACGGTCAGCGTGCCGTCGGCCCGCTACAAGGTGGCGGTCTCACTCGCCCGCCACGTCCCCCCGGCCCTCTTCGGCGCCGCCTCCACCCGGACCGGCCGCCGCTACGACCCGAAGGGCTGAGCCCGCCAAGGGCCGCGCCGGGCCGACGAGTTGCGCCCGGCGCGGCGGTGAGCGACCGCGGGACCGGAAACGGCCGGAACCACGACCGCGGGACCGGCCGGGAGAACCGACCCGCGGGAACGACCGGGGCCCGCCACTCCGTGAACGGGGTGGCGGGCCCTCGGGGCCGCAAGGGGCCGCAGACGCGGGGAGTGCGTCAGTGGCTGTGGCCGTGACCGCCGGCAGCGGCCTCCGGCTCCTCTTCCTTCTTCTCGACGACCAGGGTCTCGGTCGTGAGCAGCAGGGACGCGATGGACGCCGCGTTCTCCAGGGCGGAGCGGGTGACCTTCACCGGGTCGATGACGCCGGCCTTGACCAGGTCGCCGTACTCGCCGGTGGCCGCGTTGAAGCCGTGGCCCTTGCCGAGCTCGGCGACCTTGGAGGTGATGACGTAGCCCTCCAGGCCGGCGTTCTCGGCGATCCAGCGCAGCGGCTCGACCGCGGCGCGGCGCACGACCGCGACACCGGTGGCCTCGTCGCCGGACTTGCCCAGGTTGTCGCCGAGTACCTTGACCGCGTGCACGAGCGCGGAGCCACCGCCGGAGACGATGCCCTCCTCGACGGCCGCGCGGGTCGCGGAGATCGCGTCCTCCAGGCGGTGCTTCTTCTCCTTGAGCTCGACCTCGGTGGCCGCGCCGACCTTGATCACGCAGACGCCGCCGGCCAGCTTCGCGAGGCGCTCCTGGAGCTTCTCGCGGTCCCAGTCGGAGTCGGTGGTGTTGATCTCGGCCTTGATCTGGCCGACCCGGCCCTCGATCTCGGCCTTGTCGCCGGCACCATCGACGATGGTGGTCTCGTCCTTGGTGACGGTGACCCGGCGGGCGGAGCCCAGCAGGTCCAGACCGGCCTGCTCGAGCTTGAGGCCGACCTCCTCGGCGATGACGGTGGCGCCGGTCAGCGTGGCGATGTCGCCCAGCATGGCCTTGCGACGGTCACCGAACCCGGGGGCCTTCACCGCGACCGCGTTGAAGGTGCCGCGGATCTTGTTGACCACGAGGGTGGACAGCGCCTCGCCCTCGACGTCCTCGGCGATGATCAGCAGCGGCTTGGAGGAGTTGGCCTGGATGACCTTCTCCAGCAGCGGCAGCAGGTCCTGGATCGAACCGATCTTGCCCTGGTGGATGAGGATGTACGGGTCGTCGAGGACGGCCTCCATCCGCTCCTGGTCGGTGACGAAGTACGGCGACAGGTAGCCCTTGTCGAAGGCCATGCCCTCGGTGAAGTCCAGCTCCAGGCCGAAGGTGTTGGACTCCTCGACGGTGATGACACCGTCCTTGCCGACCTTGTCCATCGCCTCGGCGATCAGGTCGCCGACCTGCTTGTCCTGCGCGGACAGCGCGGCGACGGCGGCGATGTCCTCCTTGCCCTCGATCGCGCGGGCGGAGGAGAGCAGCTCGTCGGAGACCGCCTTGACGGCCGCGTCGATGCCCTTCTTCAGCGAGGCGGGCGACGCCCCGGCGGCGACGTTGCGCAGGCCCTCGCGGACCAGCGCCTGCGCCAGCACGGTCGCGGTGGTGGTGCCGTCACCCGCGATGTCGTTGGTCTTGGTCGCCACCTCCTTGACGAGCTGGGCGCCCAGGTTCTCGTAGGGGTCCTCGAGCTCCACCTCACGGGCGATGGTCACGCCGTCGTTGGTGATGGTCGGGGCGCCGAACTTCTTGTCGATGACGACATTGCGGCCCTTGGGGCCGATGGTCACCTTCACGGTGTCGGCGAGCTTGTTGACGCCACGCTCAAGGGCGCGACGGGCGTCCTCGTCGAACTTCAGGGTCTTGGCCATGCCTGCGAACTACCTCGTCTACTCGTATGTCGTCGTCAGTCAGTGAGGACGGTCAACGAAACCGCCCCGGCCCCGGCCGGAAGAGGGCGCGGAGAATCCGGGGCGGGATCACGGCTGGTGGTGAAGCCGGGAAAATTACTTCTCGATGATCGCGAGAACGTCGCGGGCCGAGAGGACGAGGTACTCCTCGCCGTTGTACTTCACCTCGGTGCCGCCGTACTTGCTGTAGAGCACGACGTCGCCGACGGCGACGTCGAGCGGCAGCCGGTTGCCGTCCTCGAAGCGGCCCGGGCCCACGGCCAGGACGACGCCCTCCTGGGGCTTCTCCTTGGCGGTGTCCGGAATGACCAGGCCCGAGGCCGTGGTCTGCTCGGCGTCGAGCGGCTGGACCACGATGCGGTCCTCAAGCGGCTTGATGGCAACCTTGGTGCTGGCGGTCGTCACGATCCGACCTCCCCCTTCAAAGGGCTCACGGGAGTGTCTGTCTGGGTCGGCGACCTGGTAGGCCCGTCGTCGCGGGTGCCGGACCTGCCCGTCGCTGAGTTCTGGCACTCAGCGGTGCCGAGTGCCAGAACCGAGACTAGGACGCACTTAGCACTCGGTCAAGCGGAGTGCCAGCGGTGCCCCACATACGGGTGCACCCGCGGCCCGGCCCCTGCCCCGCGCACCACGGGGCGTCCTTGGGACAATGGGCAGGTGAACCCCGAGGACTTCGACGCCCTGCGCACGCCCGAAGGGCAGCACCTGCTCGCACAGTTGCGCGACCATGACCCCGCCGACGAACTGGCCGCGGCCACCCGCTTGCGGCGGGCCCACCCGCAGGAGCTGGTGTCCGCGGCCCTCGGGCAGAGCCGGTTGCGGCAGCGGGCGGCGGCGAAGTTCGCGGCCGAGGACGCCGCGCGGATGTACTTCACGCCCAACGGCGTCGAGCAGGCGACCCGCGCGTCGGTCGCCACGCACCGGGCGGAGCGGTTCCGCGCGCTGGGCGTACGGCGGCTGGCCGACCTGTGCGGCGGCATCGGCGGCGACGCGGTCGCGCTGGCCCGCGCGGGCATCGAGGTGCTGGCGGTGGACCGCGACCCGCTCACCTGCGCGGTGGCCCGGGCGAACGCCGACGCACTGGGCCTGGCCGACCGGATCGAAGTGCGCTGCGCGGACGTCGCGGAGGTGGACACGGCCGGGTACGACGCGGTGTTCGTGGACCCGGCGCGCCGCTCGGGCCGGGGCCGCACGTTCGACCCGGAGGCGTACTCCCCGCCGCTGTCCTGGGCGTTGGCGGCGGCGCGCACCGTCCCGTACGCGGCGGTGAAGGTGGCGCCGGGCATCCCGCACGAGGCGGTGCCCCCGGACGCGGAGGCGGAGTGGGTCTCGGACCGGGGCGAGGTGAAGGAGGCGGCGCTGTGGTTCGGCACCGGGCCCGGCACCGTACGCGCCACGCTGCTGCCGGGCGGGGCGGACCTCGCCGCGGGCGGCCTGCCGCCGGACCCGCACGTGCGGCCGGTGGGTCGGTACCTGTACGAGCCGGACGGCGCGGTGATCCGCGCGCACCTGGTCGCTTTGGTGGCGGACGAGGTGGACGGCGGGCTGATCGACCCGACCATCGCGTACGTGACCGGCGACGCGCCGCACCCGACGCCGTACGCGGCGGCGTACGAGATCCGGGACGCGCTGCCGTTCAACCTCAAACGGCTCAAGGCGCTGCTGCGGGAGCGCGGGGTGGGGCGGTTGACGGTGAAGAAGCGCGGATTCGCCATGGAACCGGAGGAGTTGAGGCGGCGGGTGCGACCGCAGGGGCCGCACGAGGCCACGGTGTTCCTGACCAGGATGGCGGGGGCGCCGGCGATGCTGGTCGGGGCGCCGGCTGCGTGGGACGGCCGGATCAGGGCCTGACCGCGACCGACACGAACCGCCAGCGGTGCACCTGACGGCGGACCAGTTCCGCCGGCGGGTCCGGCAGTTCGGGAAGTTCGGCGCCGTAGGGGGCGTCCCACCAGGTGATGACGAGCACCCGGTCGCCGGGGGCGGTGAGGTACTCCGCCCGCTGGGGCGCGCCGGACAGCTCCTGCCGCCTTGCCCAGTCGAGGAGTTCGGCGCCCCGGTCGTCGGCCGCGGCCGCCTCCCACATCAGCGTGACGGTCATCCGTAGAGGTTGTCCTTGCTCAACTCGTGTACGTGGTCGTGGTCGTGGGTGCGTGCGTGGCCGTGGGTGTGGGGGTGCTCCTCATCGTGGGTGTGGCCGGGCACCGAGACCTCGGTGACCGGCAGCGAGGAGTCGGCGGGCAGGTCGAGGGTGGAGGCCGCGCGGCCGCGCGCGACCATCTCCGCGCCGAGCGCGGCGACCATGGCGCCGTTGTCCGTGCACAGCCCGGGGCGCGGCACCCGCAGCAGGATGCCCGCGTCCTCGCACCGTTGCTGGGCGAGCACGCGCAGCCGGGAGTTGGCGGCCACTCCCCCGCCGATCATCAGATGGTCGACGCCGTTGTCCTTGCAGGCGCGTACGGCCTTGCGGGTCAGCACGTCGACCACGGCCTCCTGAAAGGACGCCGCCACATCGGCGACCGGCACGTCCTGGCCGTCCCGGCGGCGGGCCTCGACCCAGCGGGCGACGGCGGTCTTCAGACCGGAGAAGGAGAAGTCGTAGATCGGGTCGCGGCCGCCGGTCAGGCCGCGGGGGAAGGCGATCGCCCTCGGGTCGCCGTCGCGGGCGTAGCGGTCGATCACCGGGCCGCCGGGGAAGCCGAGGCCGAGCACCCGGGCGACCTTGTCGAACGCCTCGCCGGCCGCGTCGTCGATGGTCGCGCCGAGCGGGCGGACGTCGCTGGTGATGTCGGGGGCGAGCAGCAGCGAGGAGTGGCCGCCGGAGACCAGCAGGGCCATCGTCGGCTCGGGCAGCGCGCCGTGTTCGAGCTGGTCGACGCAGATGTGCGAGGCGAGGTGGTTCACCCCGTAGAGCGGCTTGCCGAGCGCGTAGGCGTACGCCTTGGCGGCCGAGACACCGACCAGCAGCGCGCCCGCCAGCCCGGGCCCTGCGGTGACCGCGATGCCGTCGAGGTCGCGGGCGCCGACCCCGGCGTCCTTGAGGGCGCGCTGGATGGTGGGGACCATCGCCTCCAGGTGCGCGCGGCTGGCGACTTCGGGCACCACCCCGCCGTAGCGGGCGTGCTCGTCGACGCTGGAGGCGACGGCGTCGGCGAGCAGGGTGTGGCCGCGGACGATCCCGACGCCGGTCTCGTCGCAGGAGGTCTCGATACCCAGGACCAGGGGTTCGTCAGCCATCAGTTCCTCAGATCCTCAGATTTCCTCAACGAAGTTCGGCCGCGCGGCCGCGAAGGTCTGCGCGGGGTCGGCCAGCCGCATCACGAGCGCGTCCACGTTGCCGGGCTGGTAGTAGCCCCGGCGCACGCCGATGGGCTCGAAGCCGAAGCGCTGGTAGAGCCGCTGGGCACGGGCGTTGTCCACCCGCACCTCCAGCAGCACCTCATGGCACTCGGCGGCGGTCGCGGCCCGCAGCAGCTCGGTGAGCAGGCGGGCGCCGAGACCGGTGCCCCACTGGTCGCGGGCGGTGGCGATGGTCTGCACGTCGCCGGTGCCGGCGATCGCCGCGAACCCGGCGTAGCCGACGATCCGCGGCGCGGCGGCCGGGGCGTCACCGGCGGGCGCGGCCGGTCCGGCCGCCTCGGCGACGACGTAGGTGCGGCTGGCGGACGGGTGCCGGGCGTCGGCGAGTTCGGACCAGAACATGCCGCGCGACCACGCGTCCTCGGGAAAGAGTTCGTGTTCGAGGGCGAGCACCGCGTCCAGGTCCCACCAGCGCATGGCCCGGAGGGTGGCGCCGCCCACAGGGGCGACGCCGGTTCGCTCGGTCACTTCGGCAGTACCGCCTTGTAGCCGGCCGGCACCTGGGCGTCGGGACGGCGCAGGTACAGCGGCCGGGCGGGCGGGAACGTCCCGCCCGCGGCCAGCCGGCGGGCGGCGAGCGCGGCGAGCGCACCGGCCGACTGGTGCGCGGGGTCGGGGCGGTGGTCGGTGAAGACGTCGGGGTAGAGCGCGGCGCCGGCGCCGACCGCGGGCAGCCCCGCGACCTCGGCGGCGATGTCGGCCGGGCGGTCCACGGCGGGCTCGCCCACCCGGTGCAGCGGACCGTCGTACCGCGCCCAGTAGACCTCTTTGCGGCGCGCGTCGGTGGCCACCGTGAACGGCCCGTCCAGGCCGGCCTCGCCGGCCGCCCAGGCCAGCCCGTCCAGCGTGCACACGCCGTGCACGGGAACGTCGAGGGCGTCGCCGAACGACGCGGCGGTGACCAGGCCGACCCGCAACCCGGTGTACGGACCCGGGCCGGTGCCGACCACCACGCCCGTGACGTCGGCGAGGGCACGGCCGGCGGTGACCAGCACCCGGTCGACGGCGGGCACCAGCAGTTCGCCGTGCCTGCGCGGGTCGATCACGGTGGACTCGGCGAGCACCTTCTCCCCGTCGTACAAGGCGGCGGTGACGGCGGGTGTGGCGGTGTCGAAGGCAAGCAGCAGCACGCCCCCAGCCTACGGCGCGCACGGGGCGCGGCGGGGCGCCAGGGGCGTGAGCGGGGTGACTGCTACCTTCAATTCCGACAAAAGCCTCATTGCACATATACGACAGTCGGCTCGATGACGCGCCGATTCGGTGGGAGGACGGCAGCCGTGGTGCGGATCGGTTCGGGGGCCACGGTGGCCGGGCTTCTCGCGGCGGCGATCGCGACGGTGGGGGTGCTCACGGCCGCCGCGGTGGATGCGCCGCCGCGGCACGCGGGAGGTGCGCACGGCGGCCGTGGCGCCACCCCCGGGGAGACCGGCGCGGCCGGCTCCGCGACCGCCACCGGCACCGGCGGCTCCACCTCCACCGCGCCCACCGCGCTCCCGGGTGGCTCCGGACATGGCGCCCGGGTCGTCTACAGCCTCGGGCGGCACCGGGTGTGGCTCGTCGATGCGCACGAGGGTGTGCTGCGGACCTACGGGGTGCGCGCGGGCGCCGCCGCCCCCGCGCGCGGCACGCATCGCGTCTTCGCCCGCGAGGGCGGGGAGGTGGTGCTGTTCGCGTCCACCAATGGAGTGAACGTGGGTTTCGCCCCCGCCGGAGGTGCGGGGGTTCACGGCGCCGTGATGCGCGAGGCGCCCGCCGACGCCGCCGCGCTCTGGAAACACGCGTCCATGGGCTCCCTCGTGGACGTGGTGCCGTAGGCCCGCAC
>NZ_JACEGK010000315.1:0-9259 GCF_056859195.1 Streptomyces sp. NH27 | reverse complement strand
CCAATGAGTAGCGCGAACGTGAAATACCTGCGGAATGCCGTCCGGGGAGCAAGACTGGGACCGGCCGCGCGAGAACGGGGGACCGACTTGAACCAGGCAGGCGACGCGACCGACCGCACCATTCACCTCTCGCAGCGAAAGACACCATTGACCATGTGCAAGCACGAGCAGCAGTGCCCCACCGCCGACAGCCCCGACCGTGAGGCCGCCCTCATCGTGGCCCACCACCCGGAGCAGGGTTGGAGCCTGCTGTGCAACGGGGTCCTGCTCTTCGAGGACACCGGCGAGATCCTGCCCGACGGGCAGATCATCGCACCGCACAGGCCGCTGGTCGCCGCGCGCGTCACCGCGGCAGCCTGACGCGCCGGCGAGGCGGGCGGCCACCGCGACGCGGGCACGCCGCGCGCCGTCCATGGCACGACACAGCCGGTTCCCCTGAGCCTTTGGCGCTCGGGGGAACCGGCTTCGCTCGTGCCGGGGCCGCTACGCGGGGGAGCCGGCCAGCGGCGGCGGCGCCAACCACGCGCTCAGCAGCGGCGCCAGCTCGACGATCCGGTACACCCGGTGCGAGGCGATTCCCGGCGGCGCGGGCGCCAGCGGGATGACCAGGTCGGCCGGGTCCGGCTGGGCGGTGGCCGCGTCGGCCCTCGGCACCGAGTGCAGCCACAGCGCCATCATGTACCGGCTCGGCACCGACAGCAGATGCGGCTGGTAGGTGGCCGGCAGCGGCTCCGCCTGGCGCAACGCCCGCTCCGTCGAGGCCAGGTAGGGGCCTTCGGAGAAGCGCGAGAACACCCAGCCGTCAGGTGTCGCCACGGTCTCGCCCGCCGCGGCCACCCGGGACCCCGCCCTGATATGGAACCGCCAGCCGGCCAGCCGCGCGTGGGGCAGGCCGCCGGGAACCGACGCCGGTTCGAACACATGGACCGGCAGGGGGTGTTCGGCGTCCAGTGGCCCTTCCGCGGTGCGCAGGGCAGGGGTCCGGGCTTCCAGGACCGCGGTGGGCGAACTGAGCGCCGCCAGGACGCTCAACAGGGCGGGTGCGGGTGCTGGGGGGACAAGCAGCGGCATGGTGTTGTCGCCTCTCACTGGGAGACACGTGGTGCGGGCACAAAGCGGTGCGGGCGAGGTGCGGACGGCGCGGTCAGTACCTGGTGAGGGTTACGACCTGGTGCACGACAGGCGGCGGGCTCGCGGTGTCCTGCGACTCCGTCTGCGGCGTTGCCGAAATGCACTCAGGAAACCACCCTGACCTAGGACACTTCGGCGCCTTGCATCCGAAGCCCCATGACGCCGCTCGCTGATCCACCGCCTGTCGTGCACCAGGTCGTTACTGCTCAAGCTCGCCCGGCGACGGCGGATACTCTGCCTCGTGCGCGGAGTTTATACGACGCGTGTTCGCTCCGTGTTTCATCTACTCGCTGCCAGTATTACCCGCAAGGCGATTATGCGCCTTCTCCTCTGGCGCCCTGGCCGGCATTCCCGCAGGATAGGGGGCGGATGCCGCTGATTTCCGCCTCGTACGGTCGGCCGGAACCGTGCGGTGTATTCACCCGGATTCTACGTAAGCGCCCTGCGCCGAATGTGCCACCGGAACATGCCCACTGGCGGTCACTACGGCAAGCGTAGCGTGCACACCGCGCTCCGGTGGGCGTTATCGATCATTTGGGTGGGCATCCTCCGGTGAGGACCCGCACGAGGAGGGACGCTTCGATGGGGGAGAAGGTCGTGGCCGGGGCGTTCGATCTGGCCGACCGGCGGATGTATCGGAACAAGCTCCAGCAGTGTCTGCTGGGGCTGGAGAGGCTGCTGGCGGAGAAGCGCTTCGACCGGCCGCGCAATCTCATGGGTCTGGAGATCGAATTGAATCTCGCGGATTCCGAGGGACTGCCCCGCATGATGAACGAAGAGGTGCTGGAGCGCATCGCGAGCCGCGATTTCCAGACCGAGCTGGCTCAGTTCAATATTGAAGTGAACATCGCGCCGCACCCGCTTTCCGGCCGGGTGCTCGACCGGCTCGCCGAGGAACTGCGCACCGGGCTGGGCTACGCCGACCGGATGGCCGGGGAGGTCGGCGCCGGCATCGTGATGGTCGGAATCCTGCCCACCCTCCAGGCCCAGGACCTGGTCTCGGCGAACCTCTCCCGCGCCGACCGCTACACCCTGCTCAACGAGCGGATTCTCGCCATGCGCGGCGAGGACATCACCCTTGACATCGAAGGCGTCGAGCACCTCGTCTACACCTCCGCCTCGATCGCGCCCGAGGCGGCCTGCACCTCCACGCAGATGCACCTCCAGGTCACCCCGGAGCGTTTCGCGCCGGTGTGGAACGCCGCCCAGGTGGTGTCCGCGCCGCAGGTGGCGGCCGGCGCGAACTCGCCGTTCCTCTTCGGCCGCGAGCTGTGGCGCGAGACCCGCCCGCTGCTGTTCCAGCAGGCCACCGACACCCGCCCGCAGGAGCTGCGGGCCCAGGGCGTAAGGCCGTTGACCTGGTTCGGCGAGCGGTGGATCGACTCGGCGGTCGACCTTTTCACGGAGAACCTGCGCTACTTCCCGTCGCTGCTGCCGATCTGCGACGACGAGGACCCGCTGCGCGTACTCGACGAGGGCGGGGTGCCCCGACTGCGCGAACTGACCCTGCACAACGGCACGATCTACCGCTGGAACCGCCCGATCTACCAAGCCGTCGACGGCGTACCGCACCTGCGCGTGGAGAACCGGGTGATGCCGGCCGGACCCACCGTCGCCGACGTCATCGCCAACGCCGCCTTCTACTACGGCCTGGTCCGCGCGCTCGCCGAGGCGCCGCGGCCGATCTGGCAGCGGCTGCCGTTCGGCGCCGCCGCCGCGAACTTCGACGCCGCCTGCCGCGACGGCATCGACGCCGTGCTGCACTGGCCGCGCCCGCGGGGCACCGCGCTCGCCCAGGTCCCGGCGGCCGACCTGATCCGCGACGAACTCCTGCCGCTGGCCGCCGCCGGGCTCGACGGCTGGGGCATCGACCCCGTCGACCGCGACCACTACCTGGGCATCATCGAGCAGCGCTGCCGGCACCGCACCAACGGCGCCCGCTGGCAGGCCGACGCCTTCCACCACTTCCTCGACCGGGGCCTCGACCGCCGTGCCGCGCTCGCCGCCATGACCCAGCGCTACCGTGCCCTCTCCACCGAGGGCGCCCCGGTCCACACCTGGCCGGTCCCCGACTGACAGTGACGGACCGCTCCGGCCGCGCCCGCCCGGCGAGGCCCCTTCCCACGCCGGGCGCGGCGCACCACGGCCGCGATCCTGCCGATGGCCTTCGTATGCCGGCGCGTTACTCTTCGACCGGGCGATGTATTCGATCAAGGGGGCGGTCGTGGTGCCGGACGGACCGGGCGTAAAAGACGTACTGGACGGGCTGGACGCGTTCTGCGCGCAGGCGCTGGCCGACCACTCCTGCGCGTCGCTCTCCCTCGCGGTCGTGGAACGCGACGAAGTCGTGCTCGCCCGCGCCTACGGTCACGCGGATGCCGCCGCTGGGCGGCCGGCCACCCCCGGGACCGTCTACGGGCTGGCCTCCGTCACCAAGGCGGTCACCGCCACGGCCGTCTGCCTGGCCGCCGACGACGGCCTGCTGGACCTCGACGCCCCGATCCCCGGCGACTACCAGTGGACGGCGCCCACCCCGCGCCAGTTGCTCCGACACCGCGGCGGCTTCCCGGCGTTCTACAACTTCCACTACGCCACCGGTCCGCTGCCGATCGACATCGCCGACTACCGCAGGCTCGTCCGCGAGCCGGGTACCGACTTCGAGTACTCCAACATCGGCTACGCCGAACTGGGCCGGCTGCTGGAGTCGGTGACCGGCCGGAGCGAGGGCGACTACCTGCGCGAGCGGATCTTCGAACCGCTCGGCCTGGGCAGTTTCGGCTACGGGCCGGCCTACACCGGCTCGGCGCCCGTCGCCGAACGCTACTCCGCCGGCGGGCGCGCATACCCGACCTGCTTCAGTGACCACCCCGCCGCCGGGGCCGGCTGGGCGACCGCCGGCGACGTGGCGCTCTTCGCCCGGACATCCGGCCGCCTGCTCCAACCCGCCACGGCTGCGGCGACGTACGACGGCGTCCCGCTCAGCGAGCACCTGGGGTACGGGTTCGGCCGGGTCGTCTCGCGCGGCGCCGGGCCGGTGGCCCGCAGCCATGGCGGCGGTATGGGCGGCATCGCCGCCATGATGATCGACCTGCCCGAGCACGAGATCTCGGTCGCGGTACTGGCCAACTCCACCAACAAGGCGGCCCGCGACACCGTCGTCGAGCACCTCATGGGCATCCTGGCGCCCGGGTTCCACCGCGACCACCTCGCGCCGGTCACCGAGCAGACCCGCCCGATGGCGTTGGCGCAGGGCGAGTGGGCGGGGGAGGTCCACACCACGCAAGGCGACATCCCGCTGCGGATCAGGGTCCTCGCGGACCACCGGGTGGAGATCCGGCTGGCCGACAGCGCCCCGGTCGCCGTGCCCGGCAGCGCCTCCGAGCTGTGGGACCTGCGCGCCGACGCGGCGCTGCAACTGCCCACCGATGACGCCCGGCTGGGCAGCCCCCGCCTCGCCCTCGCGCTGCGGGCCGACCACGAGCGGCTGGAAGGCCGGGCCGTGGCGTTCAAGAACGGCGACCGGGAAGGCCGGCTGGGCGCGTACCTGGTGCACCCGTGCGTGCTGCGCGCCGTCTGACCGCGGTACGCAGGACGGCGGCGCCGCACAGCGCGTCGGCGCGTTTCGGGCTGGTCAACGGGGCGACGGCCAGGTTCGTGGCGTAGGCTCGCGCGGCGCGCACCGTGCGGGCGGCCGTGGCGGTGCGGTGGTAGGGCGGCGGGCGGGATCTTCGTATCGTGTCCACGACGACACGGGAGGATCGCGTGCAGGCAGAGGCACAGCCACAGGCCGGGCAGCCGGAGCGGCCGCAGCCGCAGTTGCCGTTCGAGGAGCGGACGCTGCGCAGCGAGACGCTGATCGTGCTGGCGCTGTCGCTCGGCGCCAGCGGCGTCTCCGCGGTGATCAGCTTCATCGGCTCGGTGACGCGGCCGGGCGCGCTGAAGAACCAGGCCGCGACGCTGGTCGGTTCGCAGGCCCCCGGCCGCCCCTGGCTCGACCTGGCCTGGCAGGTCTTCTCCATCGCCACCGCGCTCGCCCCGGTCGCGCTGGTCGCGCACCTGCTGGCGCGCGAGCGGGTCGGGATGCCTGCGCTCGGCTTCGACCTCACCCGGCCGCGTCGCGACCTGGCGTGGGGCGCGCTGGTCGCGGCGGTGATCGGCGGCACCGGGCTGGCCTTCTACCTGGGCGCACGGGCCGCCGGGTTCAACCTCACGGTGGTGCCCGAGTCGCTGCCGGACGTGTGGTGGCGCATCCCGGTGCTGATCGCCTCCGCGGTGCAGAACGCGGTCCTCGAAGAGGTCATCGTGGTCGGCTATCTGCTGCGCCGGCTCGACCAGTTGAAGTGGTCGCCGGCCGCCGCGCTCGTCGCCAGCGCGGTGCTGCGCGGATCGTACCACCTCTACCAGGGCGTCGGCGGCATGGTCGGCAACATGGCGATGGGCGTGGTGTTCGTGCTGCTCTACCGTCGGTGGGGCCGGATCGGCCCGCTGGTCGCCGCACATTCGCTCATCGACACGGTCGCCTTCGTCGGGTTCGCGCTGCTCGCCGGGAAGGTGGGCTGGCTGCCCAGCGGGTGACCGGATCGCCCCTGTGGCCACCGCGGTTCACGGCACGGTGGTTGACGGCACCGCGGTTGACGGCACGGCGGTTCACGGCACCGCGTGCAGTTCGCCGTCCACCACGGTCACGGCCGCGCCGGTCAGCTCGACCCGGTCGTCCCGCAGCCGGGTCGCGACCAGCCCGCCGCGGGCCGACGCCTGATATCCGGTCAGCGCGTCGCGGCCCAGCCGGGCCGACCAGAACGGCGCGAGGGCGGTGTGCGCGCTGCCGGTGACCGGGTCCTCGTCGATACCGACCGCCGGGAAGAAGCCGCGCGACACGAAGTCGTAGCCGCCGGCAGGGTCGGCGGCGGCCGCCGTGACGATCACCCCGCGCCGGGACAGCGCGGCAAGGGCCCGGAAGTCCGGGGCGAGCGCGCGCACCGCCGCCTCGTCGGCCAGCTGCACCAGCAGGTCGCCGCAGTCCGGGCCGGTGTCCAGCACGGTCAGCGGCTCGGCGCGCAGCGCCGCGGCCAGGCCGGCCGGCGCCTTCTCCGGGGTGAGCGGCGCGGCCGGGAAGTCCAGGGTGATCGTGCCGTCGCCGTCGGCCCTCGCCGTCAGCACCCCCGCCTTGGTACGGAACCGGACGGTGCCCCGCGCCTCGCCGGTGGTACGCAGCACGTGCGCGGTGGCGAGGGTGGCGTGCCCGCACAGCCGTACCTCGGTGGCCGGGGTGAACCAGCGCAGCGCCCAGTCCGCGTCATCGTCGTCGCCCGGGGGAAGCTGATGCGCGAACGCCGTCTCGGAGAGGTTCAGCTCGGCCGCGACCTGCTGGAGCCAGCCGTCGGAGGGGAAGCCGTCCGCCCCGAGCAGCAGCACGCCCGCGGGGTTTCCGGAAAACGGGCGGTCGGTGAACGCGTCGACGATTCGGATACGCATGCCGAGAGGGTACGGGAGCGCGACCACGCGCAGGGGCGGGCGGGAAGCTGATCGGTCGGTGATCGGGCCGGGCGGCGCGAGCCCGCTCCCTACTACTCCCCAGGTCGTAAGGCACCGCGTGCCCTGACGGGGCTCGCGGCGGGCCCCGATACGGGCCCCGCCGCAGCTCCTGACGCGGCATGCACGGCGGCCGCCGCACGGAACAGCATGTTTCGTGGGGCGGCCGTTGTGACGTGCGGAATCTACCCACCGGAAGGGATTGCGGGCTGCTACACCAACCGGTTAAGTTCCCCCGGATGCCTACCAAACACCGGCGGCTGACCTCCCCCACCGCTGACGACGTCCACGCGTGGCACCGGGTGCGGTCCGCAGCACTCGCACACGACCGCCCGGGAGACCCACTGCCGACCATGGCCGGCGTGCGGGCCGCGCTGACCACCGTCGGCCCCGGCAGCCGCTTAGCCCTGTGGCTGGTGCACGGTGCGAACGACGAGGGCGTGGCCACGGCGAAGCTCCGGCTGCCGGCCACCGAGGGCAGCGGCCGCCTCGCGTCGGTGGAACTGACCGTCCATCCCGCGCACCGCAGGATGGGCATGGGTTCGCGGCTGCTGGCCACGGTGGTGGCCGCGGCGGCCGAGGAGGGCTGCCGCCGGCTGTCGACGGAAGTGCTGGCCGGCACCCCGGGGGAGAGCTTCCTGTCCACCCGGGAGTTCGTGCCCGCGCTGCGGCTGACCTGGCAGCGGCTGGTGCTGGCCGAGATCCCGGAGCGGATCGTGAAGCTGCCGGACGTGCCGCACCCCGGCTACCGGCTGACGGCCTGGGAGGGCGCACCGCCGGACGCGCTCGCGGAGTCCTTCGCGGCGGCCCGCGCGGGCCTGGCGGACATGCCGACCGGCAGCCTGGAGGCCGGTACGACCCGCTGGGACGCCGAGCGGGTGCGGATGATCGCGGAGTTGGCGGCCCGGCGCGGTGAGCGGCTGCTCAACCACGCGGCGATCTGCGAGGCCGACGGTTCAGTGGCCGGGTACACGAAGCTGACGCTGCCCGCCGGGGCAGCGGCCGGAACCGGGGCCGACGGCGAGGCCGGGGACGGAAGCGGCGCCGGGACCGCCGCCGGTGCGCTGCGCGCGAAGCAGCTCGACACGGCCGTGATGCCCGCCCACCGCGGCCACGGGCTCGGCCTGTGGCTGAAGTCGGCGATGCTGCGGCACCTGCTGGACGCGCACCCCGAAGTGACCGAGGTCGTCACGAACACCGCGGACGACAACCGGCACATGCTGGCGGTCAACGCGGCGCTCGGCTTCCGCCCCCTGCGCCGTACCGTGGCGTATCAGCTCACGCTGCCGGCGTAGCCCCCCGGGGCGCCCCGTCCGGTACGTTGCGGGCCCCCCGCCGGTGGTGGGCTCGTCGCGCCGACAAGCCACCCACCGGCGGGGGTCCCGCAACCGAACAGCAACCAAGCACCCTGGGGGGTCGCGTTGCACAGGGCACCGTGGGGCGGGAAGCTGTACGCGTGATGGACGAGACGGAGTTCTGGGAGATCGTCGACAGCACCCGCGAGGCGGCGGACGACGATGCGGAGGAGCACGCGGACCTGCTGGTCGAGCGACTGGCCGGGCTCGACCCGGAGACCGTGCTCGACTACGCCCGGCACTTCGAGACCCGCTTCAACCGGGCCTTCTCGTGGGACCTGTGGGGGGCCGCCGACATCATGCTGGGCGGCGCCGACGAGGACTCGTTCGACTTCTTCCGCTGCTGGCTGATCGGTCAGGGCCGGCACGTCTTCGAGGGCGCCCTGCACTCCCCCGACGACCTGGCCTTCCTGGTCCCGGAGTTCGACCCCGAGGCGGACGGCGACGCCGAGGACCTGGGGTACGCCGCCGACGAGGCGTACGAGCAGTTGACCGGCGTGCGGCTGCCGGATCTGAAGCTGCCGCCGCAGGACCACCCCGAGGGCGACCGCCCGGAGTTCGACGACGACCAGGCGATGGCGGCCCGCTTCCCCCAGTTGTGGGCGCGCTTCGGATAGCCCCGCGAACGGACCGGGCACAATGACCCGCATGCGTATCGCAGTCACCGGCGCCTCCGGGCTGATCGGTTCCGCCCTCACCGCCTCGCTCACGGCCGACGGCCACGAGGTCGTCGCGCTGGTACGGCGCACCCCGCGCGGCCCCGGAGAGGCCCGCTGGGACCCGCGGGCGGGCACCGTGGACCCGGACGGGCTGGCGGGTTGCGAGGCGGTCGTGCACCTCGCGGGCGCGCCGGTCGCGGAGCGGCGGTGGACCGACAGGCGCAAGAAGGTCCTCCTCGACAGCCGGGTGGACGGCACCGCCACCATCGCGAAGGCGCTGGCCGCGCTCGACCCGAAGCCGCGGGTGCTGGTGGCCGGCAGCGCGATCGGGTTCTACGGCGAGACCGGGGACCGTTTCGTGGACGAGGACAGCCCGGCGGGCGAGGGCTTCCTGGCCGACCTGGTCCAGGCGTGGGAGGCCGCGGCCGACCCGGCGCGCGCGGCCGGCATCCGCACGGTGCACGCCCGTACCGGCCTGGTGGTCTCCCCGCAGGGCGGCGCGTGGGGGGCGCTGTTCCCGTTCTTCCGGGCCGGGCTGGGCGGGCGGCTCGGCAGCGGACGGCAGTTCTGGAGCTTCATCTC
>NZ_JACEGK010000314.1:0-9307 GCF_056859195.1 Streptomyces sp. NH27 | reverse complement strand
CGAGCCAGGCGACGAGGTCGGCGCGGGCGGCGGTGGCGGCGCGGTGGGTGGTGAGCAGGCGGGTGCGGCCGCGTGGGTCGTGCAGGAGGGAGTGGGCGACGTGGAGTTCGGTGACGGTGTCGAGGCTGGACGTGGCGTCGTCGAGCACGAGGAGCCGGTCGCCGTGGGCGAATGCCCTTGCCAGGCCGAGGCGTTGGACCTCTCCGCCGGACAGGGGGGCGGCGGCGCGCGGGGTTGCGTAGCCGTCGGGAAGCAGCCGCAGGAAGCCGTCGGCGCCGGCCGCGCGGGCGGCGCCGGTGACGGCTTCGGGCGTCAACTTCCTTGGCCCGAAGGCGATCGCGTCGCCGAGGGTGTCGCCGAGCAGGACGGGCCGCTCGAAGGCGTAGCCGACGGCGTCGCGCAGTTCGGCCCGGCTGAGGGTGGACAGCGGGCGGCCGTCGAGCAGGACGACGCCCTCGTCGGGGTCGGTGAGCCGCCCGGCGAGTTCGGCCAGCACGGACTTGCCCGCGCCGGACGGTCCGACGACGGCGACGCAACTGCCGCCGGGCACGGTGAGGTCGAGCCGGTCCAGTACGGTCTCGCCGCCGCGGGTGACGGTGACGCCGCGCAGTTCGAGCGTGCCGGGGCCGTCCTGCGGCAACCGGGCCGTGCCGTGGGCGGGCGCGGGCACCGCGAGGACGCCGGCGATCCGGCGGGCGGCGGCCCGGCCGCGCACCAGGGCGCCCAACTGCCCTACCACCGCTCCGATTCCGGTGGCGAGCAGCGCGTAGCGTGATGCGGCGAGCAGCCCTCCGACGGTCAACTCGCCCTGGGCCAGCCGCAGTCCGCCGACCGCGAGGACGAGGATCTGGAGCAGCGGCACGAGGACGGCGGCCTGCGCGGTGGCCCGGCCCTGGACCCGCCACATCCGGTGTCCCTGGGCGCTGAGTTCGGGCAGCGGCCGCAGCACCCGGGCTGCCTCGCGCTCCTCGGTGCGGGCGGCGGCGATGGTGCGGGCGCCACTGATCGCCTCGACCAGCCGGGCGGCGATCCGGCCCTGGGCGTCCTGGTAGCGGGCGACGCTGTCGGAGGAGGCGCGGGCGAAGCGGTGGACGAGCAGCGCCAGCGGCGGGGCGCCGAGCAGGAACGCGGCGGCGAGCCACGGGTCGGTCAGGAGGAGGGCGACGATGCCGCCGAGCGGGGTGCCGATGGCGGCGGGCAGCGTCGCGACGGCGGACGGCACGGCGCCCGCGTCGGCCGCGTTGCCGACCAGCCGGGTGACCAGGTCGCCGCCGCCGCTCACCCGCGCGGCCAGTACATGGCGTACCGCCCGGCGCCGTACCGCCGCGGTGACGCGGGCGCCGGAGACGGCCGCGAGCACGTCGCTCGCGGCGCCGACCAGCACCTGCCCGGCGACGACCGCGGCGCACCCCCACACCCAGCGCCCGCCGCCCTGCCCGCGCAGCACCTGGTCCACGGCGTGCCCGAGCACGGTCGGCAGCACCAGGCCGAGCCCGACGGACACCCCCGCGAGCAGCGCGACGGCGCAGACGGCGAGTCGGCTGCCGCGGGTCGCGGGCCGCACCACGCGGGGTGGCGGCGCCGCGTCATGGTCGGCCATGCGTTCCTCCTCCGGCGCGTGGTGGCGTGCGGGTGAACGGGTACGAATGCGGCGGCGGGCATGCCGGGGCCCCGCCCCCGGGTGCGGGGGGCGGGGCTTGTTCACCGGTCGAACTGCCGTGACGTCACAGGCAGATCAGGAAGCTCACCGTGCTGACGCAGCTCAGCAGGCTCAACGAGCTGGCGTTCTCGCCGCCGTGACCGTACTCGGCGGGCTCCATGTCCTGAAGGTCGAGAAGTGCCATGTCAGGTGTTTCCTTTCCATTGGTGGCGCCGAAAAACTTCGGCAGGGTGTTGCACGGCCCGGGTCGTTGCCCGGACCGGTTCGTGGGGCCCGCGGTCAGGACGCGGGCGGTGGGGGGAGGAACGGCAGCCTGGGCGTGGGGTGTTGGCCGACGTTCGCGGCACCGAGAGCGAGCAGGCAGCCCGCCGTGCCGGTGCCGAGGTCCATGGACAGCCGCATCATCTGGTTGCCGGGGAAGGCGAGTTCGCCGCGGTAGGCCATGCCGTACCAGCCGAGCGCGTCGATCTGCGCGGCGAGCGCGCCGTCGGGGACACCCGGTGCGGTGGTGCGCGCCAGGTGCAGGATCATCCCGGCCCGCCCGACGAAGAGCCCTGGCTGCGCGTAGAGCCGTGCGGTGGCCGCCCGGATGATGCCGGTCCTGGCCTGCTCGAAGCGCTCGGCGTCCGGCTCGGCGAGGTCGCCGGTGCCGGCCAGGCCGAGCAGGTCGTCGAGGACCAGCCCGATGCCGGCGCTGCCGGCGCCCACGTAGGGCATGGTGCGCCAGCCCTCGTCGACTTCGAGGCTTCCGCTCGCGGTGACGACGCAGGAGTCGAGGTCGAGGGCGAGCGCGCGGGCCGCGTGGCCGAGCAGCGCGGGGAGGCCGGTGCGTTCGTACAGCCGCAGGAAGAGCAGGGCGGGGCCGGTGGCGCCGCGCATCAGCCCGGCCCGGCGCGGGGGGCCGCCGCGCTGCGAGCCCTGCCCGGCCTGCTGCGGCAACGGCCCCTTCGCGTGCGCTTGTTGGGTCTGCGCCTGCTGCTCGGCCTCGGCGGCGATCCGCCCGGCGACGATCCCGGCGGCCTCCAACGCCCGCTCGCGCAGGTCGGTTTCGCCCGTGGCGTGGGCGAGATTGTCGAGCACCAGGCCGATGCCGGCGAGGCCGCCGTTGAGGTCGGAGGACAGCCGCTGCCAGTTCTCGGCGAGCAGGGTGCGGACCAGCGCGACGGCGCGTTCGGTGTGGCCGAGCCGGTCGAGGACGTAGGCGATGCCGGCGACGCCGTCGTACAGGCCCAGCGGGATGCCGTTCGGCAGCTGCGCGGTGCGTGCCAGCAGCCACTGCTCGCCCTCATCGTAGCGGGGCAGGCCGATCTGGTCGAAGGCGTAGAGCACGCCGGCGGCACCGTGGGCGACGCCGAGGCCGCCACCGTCGGAGAACTGCGCGATGTCGCCCGGGAAGAGGCGGTCCTCGCGGCCGGGGGTCGCGGAGCCGAGGATCGCCGCGGCCATGGAGTTGCGCGCGGTGATCCAGTCGCGCGGCTCGGCGGGCAGGTAGCTGCGCGGCGGCCCCGGGCGGGTGCCGGCGGGCAGGCCGGTCGCACCGGGGTCGCCTGGGGCGCCTGGGACTTCTGGGGTGCCGGTCGTACCGGGAGCGCCGGACCGGCCCGAACTGCCGGGGCCGGCTGCTCGATCGGGTTCGTCCACCTGCACGTGCAGGTCACGCGAGGGTGAACTCGCGCGGAGGTCGGTGCCGTTGACGGGCCGACCGTCCGCCGCTCCCCCAAGGCCCGCGATTCCCGCCGTGTCCGCGGCGCTCCGACCGCTCCCGGCGGTGCCCTGATCCGCGCCGTGCCGGCCGGCCCCACCATCCGTGCCCTCGACCGTCCTGGTGATCTCGGCCACCGCCTCCTCCAGATACCCGGCCGGCACCGGGAACTCCCGGGCGATCACCTCGGCCAGGTGCGCGGCCTTGCCGCGGTCGATGGCGAACAGGGTGGTGATCGGGAGGAACAGGGCCAGCCGCAGGCAGGCGAGGGCGTAGTGGTCGACAGCGGTGCCGCGGCGGTCGGGTGGCGCGACGAAGCCGGGATGGGCCACGGCCTGGCGGCCGTTGTCGGTGGCGCGGGCGGCGGCCTCGAAGTCCAGCAGGGACACCGTCTCGTCGTCGGGCGCGACCATGATGTTGAACATGTGCAGGTCGTTGAAGACGAGTCCGCGTGAGTGCACCGCGGCCACCGCCTCCTCCACACCGGCGTGGATGCGCAGCGCCCAGCGGGTGAAGTCGGCGACGTCGGCCGGGTCGGGGTCGGGGCGCAGCAGCGGGTGACGGTGCGCGAAGTAGGAGTTGAGCGGCTTGCCCTCGACGAAGTCCATCACCAGGAAGCGGTGGTCGCCGACGGTGAACCAGTCACGCATCTCGGGGGCGACGCCGAGCCCGGACAGCCGCCGCAGCGCGTCGCGTTCGCGGCGCAGCCGGGTGACCGCGTCGGCGCCGTCGGAGGCCAGCCCGGCGTGCGGACGGCCTTCCTTGAGCACGACCTTGTCACCCGTGCGGGTGTCGGTGCCGGCGTAGACGCCGCCGCCGTTGGAGAAGTGCAGGGCCTTCTCGATGCGGTACGGCAGGTCGCCGACGGTGGTGGCGTTGCGCGCGGCCAACTCCGGTGCGAGGAAGTCCGGCAGGGTGACCCAGTCGGGCATGTGGAAGGCCGGCGACCGGTCGTCGGGCACCAGCCGCCCCTCGCCGTCCTCGACCGCGGGCACCAGCGTGCCGCGCCCGCCGACGCAGTACCGCTTGGCGAAGGCGCCGTAGCGCACGTAGAGCGGGCCCTGCCGCCAGCGCAGATCGGTGAGGATGTACGGTCCCTGCTCGCCGTCGAGCAGCGCGCCGAGTTCGTCGAGCACCACCCGCAGCGCTTCCTCGTCGGCCGGGTAGATCGTGACGAACTTCCCGGAGGCGTCGCGGCCGGCGTACTTGGAGTTGCGCAGCTGCAGCAGCTGCGGCCCGGGCACGAACTTGAACGGGATGTTCCGCGGCACGCAGTAGTCCCAGACCTTCGCGGCCACCTTGTCGGCGCACTCCAGGGTGGCGGAGGCGTGCACCTTCCAGCCCTGCGCGGGGTAGACCCGCTCGCCGGCCGGCGGATCGACGTGCAGCCAGTCGCCGTTGCGGACGGCGCGCCAGCCGTCGGGGACGGGGCGCCGCGCGGTGTCGAACAGCGGTACGGCGGCGGCGCGCGGTGGCTGTCCGTCCCGGGCCGCCCCGGCCGCCTTCCCGTTGCCGTTCCCGGCACCGGGTTCGGACCCGGTCGTCGCGGACAGCCGGTCCAGGCTCTCGTAGAAATGCCGGTCGGCGAGGCAGAAAACCTCGTAGCGGTTGTCCATCGATCCCCCCTTTTCGCGGTGACGGGACCGAGATTGGCACGCGAGCGGAATCGGGAGAAGTCACCGTTGTCACCTCATCGCCGTGCGGAACGCATATGTCGGACAGCCGGATCACATGACATGCGGCCGCCACCGTGCGTTCCGCTGCGGACGCCCTCGGTGTTCGCTCAGCGTGAACGTGCTTCCTCGCCTGACTCTTCCGCCGCATTGAACAGACCCGCCACACGGGCTCCGAAGGCACTCCCGCTACCGGTAGACCCGGCCAACGCAGCACTTCAGCAAGGGAGTTGACTGTGCGAGAGCAACACCACCGAGGCATTATGGGGCAATAATGCACCACTGCAACATTGTCGCCGAAATTTCCAGAAACGATCTGGACCCCGCGAGAGCGGAACGGCACACTCGGAACCAGCACCAAGAAGGGACACCATGCCGCTCAGAAGCACCGCGACCGCCCGACAGGAGCGCCTAGGCGCGGAGCTGAGGAAGATGCGGGAAGCCGCGGGGATCACCGCCCGCGACACCGCGCGGCTGCTCGGCACCGACCCGGCGAAGGTCAGTCACATCGAGGCGGGTCGGCTCGGTGTCAGTGAAGAGCGGTTACGGCGTCTTGCCGCATTCTACGAATGCGGGGACGCCACGCTGATCGACGCCCTGGTCGGCATGGCCAACGGCCATGGCCGCAAGGGCTGGTGGGAGGCATACCGCGGGGTGGTGCCGGCCGGCATGCTCGACATCTCCGAGATGGAGCACTACGCCGTCCAGCTGCGCCCGCTCCAGGTCAGCCATATCCCCGGGCTGCTCCAGACCGACGCGTACGCCAGGGCCGTCGTCGGCCACGCGGTCCCGCCGCTGCCCAACAACGAGTTGGAGGCGTGGGTCGCCCACCGGATGGAACGCGCCAATGTCCTGCACCGCGAAGCCGCTCCGCCGTACGAAGCACTGGTCCACGAGGCCGCGCTCCGGATGCGGTTCGGCGGGGCGAAGGTGGCAAAGGCCCAACTGGAACACATCCAGGAGCTGAGCCATCTGCCGCAGATAAGCGTGCGGGTCATTCCGTTCGCCTCCGAAGGGCACGTCGGATCCAGCCACGCGATGCTCTATGCGAGTGGAACCGTCCCCCAGTTGGACACCGTGCAGATCGACTCCGCACACGGGGTGATCCTGCTGCACGCGGCCACCCAACTCGCCAATTACCTCAACCGATTCGAGATCCTCACGAAGGTGGCGCTGGACCGGGAAAAGTCGCGCGACTTCATCCACACCGTCTCCCGAGATCTCTGAACCTCTGAAAGGGCCCTCACCCCATGACCGCGCCCCTCGCTTGGCAGAAGTCCACGTACTCGCAAGACAGCGGGGACTGTGTCGAGTTGACCGCACACGGGGGCGCGGTCCTCCTCCGCGAGAGCGACAACCCCGCGGTGGTGCTGACCACTACGCGCAAGGACCTGGCGCGGTTCCTGCGCTTCCTCAAGGCCGCGCCGACCTCGACGGCCTCGGGCGCCAGACCCGCCCGGGTGCCGCGCTCCGTCGGTTGAGGGTGACCTGCCGGTGGGGGCTCCCCCTGAGCTTCACCGGGGTGGCGTCCCCCGTGCCCGCAAGTGGCGGCGCCCGCACGTGGCGGGAGGAATTCAGACCACCCGGCGGACGTGTGCCGGCCGCTCGGGCCGTTCCGGCCGGTCGTGGTCGCCGCCGCTCAACTGCCCGCTCAACCTCGTCAGCAGCGCGGCCAGTTCGGTGTGCCGGGACGGGTCCCAGTCGCCGAGCAGGTCGGCCAGTACGCTCCGGCGGGCCTCACCGAGCCGGGCGGCCAGCACCTTTCCGGACTCGGTGAGCACCAGGGGGTTGCCGTCGCGGACGGCGAACCCGCGGGTCTCCGCCTCGACCGCGGACCGTTCGATCATCGCGCTCGGCACCGTGGCGTGCTCGGCCAGCTCCACCGGGTCGGCCTCGCCCTGGTGCGCGATTCTCAACAGCAGCCAGCTGGTGGCCGGATGGATGTCGACGCCGGCCGCGTCGGTGACGCGGCGGTACAGGTCGTGTTTGGTCTCCCGGCTGCCCAGCACCGACAGGCAGCGGGCGATCTCGTCGAGCGAGGAGCGCTCCACCGGGTTGGTGCCGAACGTCTCGTTGGCGTCAGGCGCCGTCACCGACCCGCGCAGCGGCTGCTCCTTCAGCAGCCAGGCCAGCACGAAGCCGAGCAGCGCGACCGGCACCGCCCACAGGAAGACGGTGGTGATGGACTGCGAATAGGCGTGCAGGACAGGGTCCTTGATGGCGCTGGGCAGTCCGGCGATGGCCGTCGGGTCGGACTGGAGCTTGGCGGGGTCCAGACCGGCCGGCACCCGTACACCGCGCAGCGAGGAACCCAGCTTGTCCGAGAGCTGGTTGGTGAAGACGGTGCCGAACACCGAGACGCCGAAGGACGCGCCGATGGAGCGGAAGAAGGTGGTGCCGGAGGTGGCCGAGCCCAGGTCCTCGTAGCCGACCGCGTTCTGCACCGCGAGCACCAGCACCTGCATCACCAGGCCGAGGCCGAGGCCGAAGACGAAGAAGTACAGGCTCATCACCCAGGTCGAGGTGAACTCGTCGAGCTGGTGCAGCAGGATCAGCCCGACCGCGGTGACCGCGGTGCCGAGGATCGGGAAGACCTTGTAGCGGCCGGTGCGGCTGACGATCTGGCCGGAACCGATGGAGGAGATCAGCAGCCCGATCACCATCGGGATCATGTGGACGCCGGACAGCGTCGGCGAGTAGCCGTGCACGACCTGGAGGAAGGTCGGCAGGTAGGTCATCGCGCCGAACATCGCGAAGCCGATGATGAAGGAGATGCCCGAGCAGATCAGGAAGGTGCGCACCTTGAACAGCCGCGGCGGCAGCACCGGCTCCTGCGCGCGCCGCTCGATCCTGACGAACACCCCGACCAGCGCGATCCCGACCACGGCCAGCGCGATGATGCCGGGCGAGCTCCACGCCAAGGTGGTGCCGCCGAGCGAGGTGACCAGCACCAGGCAGGTCGCGGCCGCGGCCACCACCGCCATGCCGGCGTAGTCGATGCGGTGCGCGGTGCGGCGGACCGGTATGTGCAGCACCGCGGCGATCACGGCGAGCGCCACGACGCCGATCGGAAGGTTGATGTAGAACACCCAGCGCCAGGAGAGCTGTTCGGTGAACACCCCGCCCAGCAGCGGCCCGAGCACGCTCGCGGCGCCGAACACCGCGCCGAACACGCCCTGGTAGCGGCCGCGGTCGCGGGGCGGCACGATGTCGCCGACGATCGCCATCGACAGCGCGATCAACCCGCCGCCGCCCAGGCCCTGCAACGCCCGGAACGCGATCAACTCGCCCATGCTCTGCGAGATTCCGCACAGCGCCGAGCCGACCAGGAAGATCACGATCACGGTCTGGAACAGCCGCTTGCGGCCGTACATGTCACCGAGCTTGCCCCACAGCGGAGTTGCCGCGGTGGACGCCAGCAGGTAGGCGGTCACCACCCACGACAGGTGGTCGATGCCACCGAGGTCGCTGACGATCGTGGGCAGCGCGGTCGACACGATGGTCTGGTCGAGCGCGGCCAGCAGCAGACCGAGGGCAAGCGCACCGATCGCGATCCGTACCGCGCGCTTGTCCTGCTGCTCGCCCGGTGCCGCCGCCGGTGCCGCGGCGGTGCTGGTGTCCTGGGCCATGTGGCAGCTCCTCGCCTCGTCTCCCCGAGGGCCAGAAGCTCATATTCTCACCCTTTGTACGGTTATGGCCTGCGGAACAGGTCACCACTACCGCCGCACGCTGTGCCGCAGGCGTGTCGTATCGGCATAATCACCGGAGACTTCGCGCGCGCCGTGTGAACGGACCGTGCGGATCCGAGGACGAACTGCGGGAGGGGACCCAGTGGCGCCGGAGCAGCCGAACAGACGGGACGGCCGGCAGGACCGGCCGGACCAGTCGTACCGGCCGTACGCGTACGCCCAGGGCGACCACGCCGCGAGGGGTGACGGCATGGCCGAGGACCGCATCGGGGGCACTGGCGCGGACGGCGTCCCGGTCGCCGCCGACGGCTCGGGGGCAGGTGGCCCCGGCATCGGCGCCGGCGGCGCCGAGGACGACGCGGGCGGGACACGGGCCGCCGAGCGGTCCGCGCAGCGCGCCGCGGCCGTGGCGGCCGTCGAGGGCTTCCACCCGCTGCGGCTGCGCCCCTACGTCGCCGATCCCGAGCAGGGCGAGAGCACCGTACGGCGGCTGATCGACGCCGACCCGCCCGGCCCGACGGACGACGACGGGCCCGCCCCCGCCGACCTGGGCCTGTTCCCCGCCACGTACTCGGGCGTGGAG
>NZ_JACEGK010000313.1:0-9320 GCF_056859195.1 Streptomyces sp. NH27 | reverse complement strand
GGAGTGGGCGTCGGGGTGGCGGGCCGGTTCACCGGCGGCGGGGTGGACGGATGGGCCGGATGGGAGGGCGGCAGGGTGGACGCGCCGCGGTTCACCGACGCGTTCGGCATGTTCGGTATGTTCCGCGCGCCCTGCATCGGGGCCGGGTGGGCGGCCGGCCCGGGGTACTGCTGCCGGGCCGGGTAGCCCTGGTGCGGCGGGGGCACCATCGGGCCGCCGGTGCCGAAGCCGGTGGTGTACGGGTTCGCGGGCGGGTAGCCACCCGCGGCGGGCCACCCCTGGCGGGCGGCGCGGTACCGGAGGATGTCGGCGACCAGGAAGTACAGCGCGCCGCCGAACATGCAGATCAGGATGAGGGTGCCGCCGGTGTTGGACTGCCAGTCGTTCTCGTTGTCGGAGACTCCGAAGCAGAACATGGCGATCACGGCCATGCCGACCGCGACGGCCAGCATCAGCCAGTCGACGGTGCGCTTGCGCAGCACCGCCAGGTACAGCATCGAGACCCAGGCGAGGAAGCCCAGGGTGACCACCGGCAGCACCGTGAGGATCACCCGCAGCACGACGGCCGTCGTGGGGTCGGCGGGCTTGGGTCCCTGCGTCACCGGACCTGGGCCGTACATGTGGGTGCTCCTGGGTCGTCGGGCCACGGACGGCGGGCGGACTGCTGCTCGACGTCCGCCGCCACACGGACACCCGAGGGTGCCCGCGCCCACCCATCGGCGAACACCCTGTGAGCGTATCGGCCGCAGCGGGCGGCCGTCCCCTGCTCTCCCCCGACCTGTGGACAACTATTTCGGCACGCCCGGTTCCCCGGCTCCGGTCCGGCCCGCCCGGTTCCCCGGCGCGACCTGTCGTCCGCGGACCGTTCACGGACCGTCCGTGGCAGCCCCGCCGGTGCCGTTGCCGCGTGGGGTCCCGCCGGCACAGCGTCGTCCCGTATCTTTTCCGGCAGACCCCGACCCCGCTTCCGCTGGAGGACGACGATGGACAGGGCCGAGGCCGTCATCCCGGCGCAGGAGGCCGACGCCGAAGCCGCGGCGGGTGCGGGAGCGGCGAAGGCCGCCGGCGGGACCGGCGGCACCGGGCTGCGGCTGCGCAGGTTCGGCGCCGGCGCGGACCCCTACCTGCTCGCCATCGTCTTCTTCGCCGCCTACACCGCGCTGTCTGTGACCCGCTACCGGCAGTTGCTCACCATGTCCTGGGACCTGGGCATCTTCGAGCAGGCGATCAAGTCCTACGCCCACCTGCACGCGCCGGTCGCCGACCTCAAGGGCCCCGGGTTCAACATCCTCGGCGACCACTTCAGCCCGATCACCGTGCTGGTCGCACCCTTCTACCGGGTCTTCCCGACGCCGGTGACACTGCTGGTCGCCCAGGCGCTGCTGTTCGCGGTGTCGGTGATCCCGGTGACCCGGGTCGCCGGGCTGCTGCTCGGGCGGGGCCGCGGGCTCGCGATCGGGGTGGCGTACGCGCTGTCGTGGGGCGTGCAGAAGGCCGTCCAGTTCGACTTCCACGAGATCGCGTTCGCGATGCCGCTGCTGGCGTTCTCCCTTGAGGCGGTGCTGCGCAAGCGGTGGGCGGCGGCGATGTGGTGGGCGGTGCCGCTGGTCTTCGTCAAGGAGGACATGGGCGTCACGGCCGCCGCGATCGGTGTGATCGTATGGTGGCGCACCAGGGACGCGGGGGCCGCCGAGGCGGCGGACGCGGCGCGCGTCGGCACGGACCTCGACACGGACTCCGGCGCGGACTCCGGCGGTTCGCCGGGCGAGGACGCCGGGGAGCCGAACGGCACCGGTGTCGACGCCGGCACCGACGGCGACGGCCGCCCGGGGCGCGGCACGCACGGCGAGCGGCTGTCCGACGCCCTGCGCTTCGGCCCCTGGGCGATCGGCCTGGCCGGCTTCGGGGTCGCCATGTCCGCGCTCGCCTTCGCCGTGATCATCCCGGCGTTCAACACGACCGGCGGGTACGACTACTGGAACAAGTTGAACGGCAACGGCGCCCCGATGCCCGGGCACATCCCGTTCGACACCGCCCTGCACACCCTGCTGTGGATCCTGCTGCCCACCACCGGGTTGCTCGCCCTGCGCTCCCCGCTGATCCTCGCCGCCCTGCCCACCATCGGCTGGCGGTTCATCTCGCACGACGACCACTACTGGGGCACCGACTGGCACTACAGCGCCGTGCTGATGCCGGTGGTCATGCTCGCCCTGGTGGACGCCGCCACGACCTCGCGGCGCAGCCCGCGCCCCTGGCTGCGCTCCTACGCCTCCGGGCTGCCCGCGGCCGCTGCCGGCGCCGCCCTGGCACTGACCCTGACCCTCCCCCTGGCGTCGCTCGACCACTCGGCCACCTACAAGGTCGACGCCCGCACCAAGGCGATCGAGCACACCCTCGACGAGATCCCCGACGGTGCCACCGTGGAGGCGAACGTCGGCCCGATCAGCCGCCTGGTGCACCGCACCACCGTGTACTGGGTCGGCGACACCGAGGGCGTCACCCCGCAGTACATCGCGCTCGACAACACATCCGGCTGGGCCGGCGACCCGCTGACGTACGCGAAGCAGCTGCACCCGGCCGCCACGTACAGCCTGGTCGCCGACAACCAGGGATATGTGGTGCTCCACCTCACATCGGCTGGGCAGTAAGGCAGCCAGGCGCCCGGCAGTAAGGCGACGAGGCGCCCGCCACAGAGCGGGCGCCTCGCGATCGAGGACCGGGTCCTCGTTGCCCGGGTTACCGGGTCCTCGGTGCCCGAGTTGTCGAGCACCGTGGTCAGGAACTCCGCGGTCCACTGGAGCAGTTCGCGGCCCACCACCGGCTTGCCGCCGATCCGGGCGGTCGCCGGGCGCGGCACCAGCACCTGCTTGGTGGCGTGCCTGATCACCGAGCGCGGGTAGATCCGGCCGAGCCGAAGCTCCTGGGACTCGCGCAACTCGACCGGCCCGAAGCGGACGTTGCCGCCCTGGAGCGTGATGTCGCCGACGCCGACCTTGCGGGCCAGTATCCGCAACGCGGCCACCAGCAGCAGGTTCTCCACCGGCTCGGGCAGCTTGCCGTAGCGGTCGGCCAACTCCTCGCGCACCGCGGCGATGTCCTCCTCGCTGTTCGCGGCGGCGATCGACCGGTACGCCTGCAGCCGCAGCCGCTCGCCGGGCGCGTAGTCGTGCGGGACGTGCGCGTCGACCGGCAGCTCGATCTTCACGTCCAGCAGCTCCTCCTCCGGTTCGCCGCCGCTCTCCAGCGCGTTGCGGTAGTCCGCGACCGCCTCGCCGACCATCCGCACGTACAGGTCGAAGCCGACGCCCGCGATGTGCCCGGACTGCTCGCCGCCGAGCAGGTTGCCCGCGCCGCGGATCTCCAGGTCCTTCATCGCGACGTACATGCCCGCGCCCATCTCGGTGTGCTGGGCGATGGTGGCCAGCCGCTCGTGCGCGGTCTCGGTCAGCGGCTTCTCCGGCGGGTAGAGGAAGTACGCGTAGCCGCGCTCGCGGGAACGGCCCACCCGGCCGCGCAGCTGGTGGAGTTGGGACAGCCCGAAGGTGTCACCGCGCTCCACGATGAGGGTGTTGGCGTTGGCGATGTCGATGCCGGACTCCACGATGGTGGTGGACACCAGCACGTCGAACCGCTTCTCCCAGAAGTCCACCACCACCTGTTCCAGCTGCGACTCGCCCATCTGCCCGTGTGCGGTGGCGATCCGCGCCTCCGGCACGATGGCCCGCAGCCGCGCCGCGGCCCGGTCGATGGACTCCACCCGGTTGTGGATGTAGAACACCTGGCCCTCGCGCAGCAGTTCGCGGCGGATGGCGGCGCCGATCTGCTTCTCCTCGTACGGGCCGACGAACGTCAGCACCGGGTGGCGCTCCTCGGGCGGGGTGGTGATGGTGGACATCTCGCGGATGCCGGTGACCGCCATCTCCAGCGTGCGCGGGATCGGGGTCGCGGACATGGTGAGCACGTCGACGTTGGCGCGCAGCTTCTTGAGCTGCTCCTTGTGCTCGACGCCGAACCGCTGCTCCTCGTCGACGATGACCAGGCCGAGGTCCTTGAACTTCGTCTCCGACGAGAACAGCCGGTGGGTGCCGATCACCAGGTCGACGGCGCCGTCCCGCAGCCCCTCCAGGACCGCCTTCGCCTCGTTGTCGCTCTGGAACCTCGACAGCGCGCGGACGTTCACCGGGAACTGGGAGTACCGCTCGGCGAACGTGCCCATGTGCTGCTGCACCAGCAGGGTGGTCGGCACCAGGACCGCCACCTGCTTGCCGTCCTGGACCGCCTTGAACGCGGCGCGCACCGCGATCTCGGTCTTGCCGTAGCCGACGTCGCCGCAGATCAACCGGTCCATCGGCACGGACTTCTCCATGTCCGACTTGACCTCGGCGATGGTGGTCAGCTGGTCGGGCGTCTCCGCGTACGGGAAGGCGTCCTCCAGCTCGCGCTGCCAGGGCGTGTCGGGGCCGAAGGTGTGGCCGGGGGCGGCCATCCGCGCGGAGTACAGCTTGATCAGGTCGGCGGCGATCTCCTTGACCGCCTTCTTCGCCCGCGCCTTCGTCTTGGTCCAGTCCGCGCCGCCGAGCCGGTGCAGGGAGGGCGCCTCGCCGCCGACGTACTTGGTGACGTGTTCGAGCTGGTCGGTGGGGACGAAGAGCCGGTCGCCGGGCTGGCCGCGCTTGGCCGGGGCGTACTCCACCACGAGATACTCGCGGGTGGCGCCCTGGACGGTGCGCTGCACCATCTCCACGTAGCGGCCGACGCCGTGCTGCTCGTGCACGATGTAGTCGCCGCCGGTGAGGGTGAGCGGGTCGATGGTCTTGCGGCGCCGCGACGGCATCCGGCCCATGTCCTTGGCGGTGGAGCGCTGCCCGGACAGGTCGGTCTCGGTGAGCACCGCGAGCTTCCGCGCGGCGTCCACGAAGCCGTGTTCCAGCGAGCCGGTCGCCACATGCACCATGGCGGGCGCCAGCATCGCCGGGTCGGTCAGCTCCGGGTCCAGCCGGGCCGCGATGCCCTCGCCGCCCAGCACCTCCACCAGGCGCGCGGCCGGGCCGTGGCCCTCGGTGATGTAGACCGTGAGCCAGCCCTCGGCGAGCCAGCCCTTGGTGTCGGCGAGCGCGCGGGCGGTGTCGCCGCGGTACAGCTCCGGGGCGTGCATGCCCAGCCGCAAGGTGTCGCCGAACTCCAGCTCGGGACCGAGCGTCGGCCGTTCGCCGTACGGGCCGGCGGGCGCCGCGCCCTGCTCGTCGGCGGCGAACGGGCTCACCGACCACCAGGGGATGCCGAGCGTACGGGCATGCTCCCGGATGTCGGCGATGGACCACAAGGAGGCGGCGCCCAGGTCGATGGGTGCGGCGCCGCCGCCCGCCGAAGCCGCCCAGGACGCCTCCAGGAACTCCCGGGAGGTCGCCACCAGGTCCGCGGCCCGGGTACGGACCCGCTCCGGATCGCAGACCACCGCCATCGAACCGGCCGGCAGCACGTCGAGCAGCAGCTCCATGTCGTCGACCAGCACCGGGGCCAGCGACTCCATGCCCTCGACCGCGATGCCCTCGGCGATCTTGCCCAGCAGCTCGTCCAGCTCGGGGTGTTCCGTCGCCAGAGCCGCCGCCCGCGCCCTGACCTGCTCGGTCAGCAGCAGCTCGCGGCAGGGCGGCGCCCACAGGCCGTGCTCGGCGACTTCGAGGGAGCGCTGGTCGGCGACCTTGAAGTAACGGATCTCCTCGACCTCGTCGCCCCAGAACTCCACCCGCAGCGGGTGCTCCTCGGTCGGCGGGAAGACGTCGAGGATGCCGCCGCGCACCGCGAACTCGCCGCGCTTCTCGACCAGCTCCACCCGGGCGTACGCGGCCGCCGCCAGTCCGTCGACCACGGCGTCCAGATCCGCGCTGCCACCGCTGCGCAAAGACACCGGCTCCAGGTCGCCGAGCCCCTTGACCTGCGGCTGGAGCACCGACCTGATCGGCGCGACCACCACCTGGACCGGGCCTGCGACCACGTCGCCGGTGTGCGGGTGGGCCAGCCGGCGCAGCACCGCCAGCCGCCGCCCCACGGTGTCGCTGCGCGGGGACAGCCGCTCGTGCGGCAGCGTCTCCCACGACGGGTATTCCGCCACCGCGTCCGGCGGCAGCAAGGAGCGCAGCGCCGCGGCCAGGTCCTCGGCCTCGCGGCCGGTGGCGGTGACCGCGAGCACCGTACGGCGCGCGCGGGCGGCCAGCGCCGCGACCACAAAGGGCCGCGCGGCGGGCGGGCCGACCAGGTCCACCTGCGGGCGGTTGCCCGCGGCGGCCGACTCGACCGCCTCGGCGAGAGCGGCGTCCTCGACGACGACGTCGACCAGACCGTTCAGACTCATCAGGGTTCCGTCCCGGGAAGAAGATGCGGAGCAACGCGAAGCGCCCGACACGTCGCACGGGCCGGGGGTGCCTCCAGCGTACGACGTACCGGTGACAAGCACCGCCGGACCGCTCCTGGCGCCTCCTCGCCCGGGGAGCGTGCTGCTACGTTGTCGGCTTCGGGCCCGGCACACCGGCCCGGCAACCGAGGATTGTGGGGAGGGGCCTTGAGAGAGGCAGATCAGGGGCGCCGCGGGGGGCCGCGCAGAGCGTGGACGGTGGCGGTGGCCGCCGTCGTCGCGGGCGCACTGTCCTGGACGGGTGCGGCGCAGGCCGCACCGGCCAGGAGCGGCGCGAGCGCCGCGGGCAGCACAGCCGGCACCGCGCGCGACACGCTGCAGGGGGACTTCGCGAGCGCCGCGAAGGAGTTCCACGTGCCCGAGGGCCTGCTCATGGCGGTGGCCTACCACCAGTCGCTGTGGGACACGCACGCCGGAGCACCGAGCACCACCGGCAACTACAACGTCATGGGCCTGACCCATGTGGACACCGCCGCCCTGCGGGCCGCGGGCACCGCGCCGGACACCGGCCAGCGCGGCGAGGGCGGCAGCGCCGCCCCGGCCGCGCCGCGCGCCACCGCAGCACAGACGGCGGCCGGCCCGACCACCGCCTACCGCACGCTGGACGCGGCGGCCGCGCTGACCGGGACATCGCAGGCGCGCCTGCGCAGCGACCCGCTGCAGAGCATCCGGGGCGGCGCCGCGCTGCTCGCGCACTACGAGAAGCAGCTGGCCGGCTCCCTGCCGGCCGACCCGGGCGCCTGGTACGGCACCGTGGCCCGCTTCAGCCAGTCCACCGACGCCCAGGGCGCGGGCCAGTACGCGGACCGCGTCTACACCACGCTGCGGGCCGGGGTCTCGCGCACCACCGCCGACGGCCAGCTGGTCACGCTCGCGGCCGAGCCGGCCGTGACGCCCAGGACCTCGGCCCTGAAGGGCCTCGGCCTGCCGTCGGCGACCGCGGAGGCCGCGCAGGAGACGAAGGCCGGCGCGGCCGGTACCGCCTCCCCCGCCGCGAACCCGACGCCCGAGTGCCCGTCCGGCCTGACGTGCAACTACGTGCCGGCCGCGTACAAGCAGACCAACCCGAACGACAAGTCGAAGTACGGCAGTTACGACCTGGCGAACCGCCCGGCCGACGGCAACTCCATCAAGTACATCGTCATCCACGACACCGAGGGCAGCTACAGCAGCGCGCTGGGCATATTCCAGGACCCGACGCAGTACGCCGCCCCGCACTACATCGTGCGCTCGTCCGACGGGCTGGTCACCCAGGTCGTGCAGACCAAGAACGTGCCCTGGCACGCCGGCAACTACTACATCAACGCGCACTCGGTCGGCATCGAGCACGAGGGCTTCGCGATCTCCGGCGCGTCCTGGTACAGCGAGTCGCTCTACGAGTCGTCGGCGGCGCTGGTGCGCTACCTGGCGAACCGGTTCGACGTGCCGCTCGACCGGCAGCACATCCTCGGCCACGACGACGTGCCCTCGCCGCAGACCGCCCAGCTCACCAGCATGCACTGGGACCCGGGCCCGTACTGGAACTGGTCGCACTACCTGGACCTGCTCGGCGCCACTCCCGGTGGCGGCGGCACCCCGGTGGTGGGCGGCGAGATCACCATCGACCCGCCGTTCACCTCGGCGAACGAGCCGACGGTCACCGGCTGTAGTTCCAACCCGTGCGCCGCGCAGCCGACCAGCTTCGTCTACCTGCGCACCTCGCCGTCCTCGTCGGCCGCGCTGATCGGCGACCCGGTGATGGCGGCCAACAAGGTCGCCAACGGCACCACGCAGGCCGCCGACGTGACCGACAAGGCGGTCGCCGGGCAGTCGTTCGTCGTGGCCGGCGTCCAGGGCGACTGGACGGCGATCTGGTACGGCGGCCAGAAGGCGTGGTTCTACAACCCGGGCGGGCGGTTCGCGGTCGCGAACGGCAACACCGCGCGCCATGTGGTCACACCGGCCGGCAGCAGCGCGGTCCCGGTGTACGGCCGGGCCTACCCGGAGGCATCCGCGTACCCGTCGGTGATCGCCGGGGTGGCGAGCGAGGACACCCAGATCGTGGCGCCGCTGGGCTACACGATCCCGGCCGGCCAGTCGTACGTCGCCGACGACCCGGTGAACGCCGACTACTACTACGCCAAGAACATCGACCAGAGCGCGCCGGGCGACCAGACGCGGGTGGTGGGCACGACCGTCTACTACCCGATCCGGTTCAACCACCGGCTCGGCTTCGTCAAGGCGAGCGATGTCACGGCGGGTTCGGCGGTGGCTCCGCCGGCCGGGACGTTCACCGCGGCGGGCCCGACCAGGATCATGGACACCCGCAACGGCACCGGCGTCACCAAGGGCGCGGTCGGCGCGGGCAAGACGATCAGCCTGCAGGTCGCGGGCAAGGGCGGGGTGCCCAGCAGCGGCGTGACCGGCGTGGTCATGAACGTCACCGCGGTCAGCCCGACCGTCACCGGCCACGTCATCGTCTACCCCGACGGCACCACCCAGCCGAACACCTCCAGTCTCAACTTCCCCGCCGGCCGCACGATCGCGAACCTGGTCGTGGTGCCGGTGGTCAACGGCAAGGTGGACTTCTACAACTCGGCCGGCAGCGTCAACCTGCTCGCCGACGTCACCGGCTACTACACCTCGTCCAGCACCGGGTCGCGGTTCGATCCGGTCGGTCCCGAGCGGCTGATGGACACGCGTGACGGCACCGGCGGGGTGACCGGTCCGGTGACGGCGGGTCAGACAGTCTCGCTCCAGGTCACCGGCACCACCACCGGCATCCCCGACACCGGGGTCACGGCGGTGGTCATGAACGTCACCGCGGTCAGCCCGACCGCCACCGGCCACCTGATCGTCTACCCCGACGGCACCACCCAGCCGAACACCTCCAGCCTCAACTTCCCGACCGGGCAGACCATCCCGACTC
>NZ_JACEGK010000312.1:0-9326 GCF_056859195.1 Streptomyces sp. NH27 | reverse complement strand
GCACTTCGCCCCGCCGACCACGTCGACGGGGCGAAGCGACCGGGCCCGGATCGACCAGCAGCGCCCGGCTGCGGTGGGGCCCTTCGATGTCGTGCGGTGCGGCGGCCGGTCAGCGTGCGCCGGCGAGCGCCGGGGCGGACCAGACGTCGACCACGATCTGCTGGTGCTTCGGGCGGGCCGCCGACGTGCCGTCCGCGTAGTTCTGGTCGACCTGTGCCGCCTCGGCCGCGTCCGGCACGGCGTCGGTGCACGAAGTGCCGGGGCCGTGGCCGGACATGAGCTCCGAGCACGGGCCGCTGTAGTCGTCGAGCAGTCCGAGGATGTGCCCGGTCTCGTGCGCCGCGATCCGGGTCACGTCGTAGCCCTCGTCCACCGCTTCCTGGCCGAGCTCCACCTCGCCGCTGCCACCCGGGAATATCGGCCCCAGCGTCGTCTCGGGCCAGCCGTCCGTCGCCACGTAGACGTAGTCGGCCGCGCCGGGCGAACTCGCGGGCACCAGGCGCACGTTGTGCACCGCGTCGTTCCAGTTCTGCACTCCCTGCGTGATCGCGCTCGCCCACTGCCCCGCCTGGCTGGCGTCGTAGGTCAGCGTGACCACCGCGGTGGTCGTCTTCGGCGCGGACTGCGCCGCAGCGACACCGCACGTCGTGCCCAACATGGCCGGGATCAGCGCCGCCACGGCGACTATTCGCTTGATCATGAGACTCGTGCGCCTCCTTGGCATCAGTTGCACCAGAAGCAACAAGGGCACCACGCGAGCGACGGCCTCCACAAGTACCCGGCTGCCAGCAGTTACCGAATAGACCTCCGCTCGGCCGGAGTCGACCGCCGGTGAACCTGTGCAACCTGTCGCCGGGACGGGAAGCTTCTGTCACCGTTTCGTGAAACTCCGCCGAAAGAATGGTGACTGCCCGATACACCTGATGTGCAAGCGACTTGAGGTTCAACATGCCGATCAGCCAGCGACGTAGCGTCGTTGCCGCCGCCGTTCTCGCCGCGGCCTGCGCTCTCACGCTCTCCGCGTGCGGGTCGTCCGACGACGGAACATCGCACGCCTCGGCGTCGAACTCGGCGTCGGACTCGGCGTCGAACTCCGCCGGCCAGACGGACGCGCCCGGCAACGCGACCACGAGCGCGCCCGCCACCAACGACGGCAGCAACAGCAGCAACGGCAGCGACTCCGGGCAGAGCAACACGGCCAAGGGCAAGGGGAAGGCGCCTGCGGACGCGCCCGCCGGCAAGTCGTCGGGGACGCCGCGGTGCCACACCTCGGACCTGAAGCTCTCGTTCGAGACGGGCGGGGACGCGGCTCCCGACGTGACCTCGAGTGACCAGCAGACCGCCGGGATCTCGGTACACAACGGCAGCGGCCACACCTGCCTGGTCGGGGGCTTCCCGGGCCTGGACCTCAACGGCGGCTCCACGAAGTGGGCGTTGACCCGCAGCAGCGGCCACTACAGCGCGATCACGCTCAACCCCGGCGACGACACCGACTTCCAGATCACCTTCCTGCCCGAGCCCAAGGGCAAGTGGACCCCGCAGTCGGTGACCGTGACGCCCCCCAACGAGACCACCAGCGTGACGATGTCGTGGCCGTGGGGCCCGGTCCTGCTGCAGGACGGCGCGACGCACCCCGGCACCTTCGTCGGCCCGATCGGCTGAACCGGCTGAATCGGCTGCATCGGCTGCGCGAGGTTCTCACGCCGCCGGTTCAGGGTCACGGCAGGGGACGAGCCCTGCCGAGGCCGAGCACCAGCATGGTGAACGGGCCGAGCGGGCCGGTGAGTTCGGCGGAACGTGCGCCGCCGGCGGCTTCCGTGGCCGACGGGTGGCTGTCGTACGCGCCGCCGTACCCGCCGCCGGCGGATGCGGCGGCGAGCACCGCGTCGTCCGCGTGGACATGGGCCATCACGTCCTGCTCGGCGGGCTCCTCCACCCTTACGGGGTCGGCGAGTTGGGGCTCGGCGAAGCCTTCGGGTTCGAGTTCGGGGGCCGCGACCGCGCCGATCTTGCGTACCGCCGCCCGCAGCCGGGGACTTGCGGCCAGCACGATCAGGGGTACGACCATCGGCGCCGCCAGCACCACGGACGCGGTCAACGGCCCCTGGGCGGCGATGAGGAAGCCGGTGAGGCCGGGCCCGATCCACGCGATGCTGATGGCGAGCAGGGTGACCGCGCCGCCGACCCGGCCCTGGAGATGGGTCGGGGCCTCCACGCTGATCGTCAGCCCCACCAGGGAGCCGACCGACGGCAGCGAGAACACCACCAGGCCGACGGCCACCGCGCTGATCAACTCGTCGCCCGTGGACGCGCACGGCATCATCAGCAGCCACGCCACCGACGCCGCGGCGACGATCGTGGTCGGCTTCAGCCGCTTCAGAATCCATCCCGCGCACAGGCCGCCGGCGATGCCGCCGATGCCCGCCGCGGTCAGCACCAGACCGGCGGAGACCGGGTGTTCACCGTCGTGCGAGACGCCGAACGCGGCCAGCAACTCGATGGAGCGGCCGAGCAGGTTGACGTACGCGGCGAAGGCGACCAGCACCACCAGGCCGCTGCGGCGGAACACCCAGCCGAAGCCCAGCGTCAGTTCCGTGGCCGTGTTGCGCAACGGGTGCACCGCCTCGGCGTCCGGACCCGAGCCGGTTCGCCGGCGCGGGCGCGGGATGTGCTGGTAGGCGACGCGCGTCACCAGCACCAGCGACAGCAGGTAGGAGCAGCCGTCGGCGACGAACGCCATCGGCGCCCCGACCGCGAGCAGCAGACCGCCGAGCGGCGGGCCGACCGCGATGGCGATGTTGCTGCGGACGATGTTCCGGGTGATCGCCTCACGGCGCCGCTCCAACGGCACCGCCTGGCGCAGCACACCGGACTCGGCCGGGCCGAACACCGAGGAGAACAGCGCGATCGTCGCCGCCGAGCCGACCGCCACGATCGTGGTGAGGTTCCCGGTGGCGAGCGCGCACGCGAGCAGCAGCGCGACGGCCGCCCGCCCGGCGTCGCACAGCAGCATCAGCGCCTTGCGGTTGTACGTGTCCGCGATCAGGCCGCTGGGCAGCTTCGCCAGGAGTTGGGCGATGCCGACGACGGTCGCGACCAGCGCCGCGTCCACGGCGGAGCGGGTCGCCGCCAGTACCGCCAGCGGCAGCGCCAGCGACGTCATCTCGCTGGCCACGTCGGACAGCGCCTGGCTGACCCAGATCAGGGTGAAACTGCGGTTGATCACGTCATGCCCCCGGGGCGCGAGCCGGATCGTCTGAACGTCGGACAGCGGATCGGACAGCGGATCGGACAGCAGGTCGGACAGCAGGTCGGACGCGTGATCCGGTGGTCGGATCAGGTGGCCGGACAGGCACTCGGATCAGGCGGCCCGATGGGACGGTCGGATGGGACGGTCGGATCAGGCACTCGAATCAGGCGTCGGACCGGCGCTTCGCGACGTACAGGCCCTTGGTGTGCGCGTCCTCGTCCACGCCGTCGGAGAGCGAACCGTCGCGTTCCAGGCCGTGGGCGGCCAGCAGGTCGAGGCCGGCGGCGTCCAGCGCGTCGGCGAACTCCTGTCGGCTGTGGTGCCGTTGGAGGTGCTCGACGCGTTCGCGGCGCCATGACTCCGGCTGCCCGGGGATGCTGCGGAAGGCGTTCATGACCATGCGGAACCGCTTCGGGTCGTCCTCGCGGGTCAGGAAGCGCCCGCTCATGGTGGCGTACAGGCCGTCGTACTCGTAGACGTGCGTGGACGTCATCAGTTCGTACCCGCGGCTCGTGTTGGCGTCGAAGACGAGTACGCCGCCGGGCCGCATCACACCGCCGATGCTCGCCAGCGCCTCGGTCAAGTGCGCCTTGTCCGCAAGGTAGTTGGCGATGTCGCTCATGCACAGCACCACGTCGTACGTGCCGCTCGCGGTGAACGGCAGTCGCAGGTCGTGGACATGGAACTCGATGCCGGTGTCCGCGTACTTGTCGCGGGCGATGCCGATCATCCCGGCGCTGATGTCCACGCCCACGGGGTCGAAGCCGCGCTCGGCGAAGGCGACGGTGCTGCGGCCGGTGCCGCAGCCGGCGTCCAGCAGCCTGTTCCCCGGCGGGTCCGCGCGTTTGATCAGCGTCTCCAGGATGTTCCCGAAGACGGTGTAGTCGTCGCCCTGGGACAGCAGGTCGTAGAAGGGGGCGGTGGCGTCGTAGGCGACGGCGGCATGGTCGGTGGGGATGGTGGCGGTCACGGGCGCTCCTCGGTCCGGCGGGACGGGGCGGGTTGCGGTTTGTGGGCTACGGGTTGCGGGCTGCGGGTTGCCCGTTGCGGGTTGCGGTTTGCGGGCTGCGGCGTACGAGTCGGCGGCCCATGCGTCGGCCCACGAACGTGCCTGGCACAGCGACGACTTGCCGCCACACGGTCGTACGGCCATACCGGCTAAGGGCGTTGGTGCTGCGCGAAGGGGCCGGCGGGCCGGGGCGGCAGGCGGGGTCAGCGGGCGGCCTCCTCGATCTCCTGGGCCGCCGCCGTGGCGCTCTGGGCGTGGGTCAGCGCGGCTCCGAGTGTCCGCGCCGCGGCGCGCAGCCGGGTGTCGCCGACCGCGCGGCTCAACGCGTCGCCGGGCGCCGGGTACACGGGCAGTTCCGCCGCGACCCCGGCGCGCAGGCACGCGGCGCCGAGCAGCCGTTGCTCACCGCCGTTCGGCCGCAGCAGCAACGGCCGTGCGTGCAGCAGCGCGCCGAGCACCGGAGCGCTGGTCCCGTTGCTGACCACGGCCTCGGCCCGCTCCAGCAGATCGCCCATCCTCGGCCGGCGGACCGTGACGACGTCGGACCCGGGCGCGGGCGCACGCGCGTCGGTACGGGCCAGCTCCACGACGGCCTGGTGGCCGGTGCCGGTGAAGGCGGCGTCGATCCACCGCCACAGGCTCTCGCCGCCGAAGGTGCGCCCCAAGTGGACGTAGACCAGAGGCTTTCCCACCCGGTCGATGCGCTCGGCGAGGGCATCGTCCGCGGCGGGCGGCAGGTCGTCGGCGGAGGGTGCGTCGTCCGCGGCGGACGGCTCCCACCACAGCGGGCCGACGTGCCGTACGCCCTGCGGCAGCACCGCTCCGGGCTGTTCGAGGCCGGGGTGCCCGCGCAGCAGGAACGCCCGGCCGAGCAACTGCCGTGCCGGATCGGCGGGTTCCGGAGTCCGCAGGCCCAGCAGTTCGCGCAGCGCCTGGTGGTGCTTGAGGGTCTCCGCCAGCCGCCAACGGCGGTCCTGTGCACCGGAGTTGGCGGCGTCGCCGGCCTGCGCCGGATCCGCGTACGGCCACAGGTGGCAGGTCAGGCCGAGGACGACCGCGGGCAGGTCCAGGACTTCGGCAGCCAGCAGCGCGCCGGGACACAGCACGGAGGTCACCACGACGTCGGGCCGCAGCGCCCGCGCCGCGTCCCGCACGACGCGGTACTGGGACTCGCCGTCGCGGAACCAGCGGCTCACGTCGAAGGCGTACGGTTCGCGCTCCGTCACCGGGTCGAGCACCGCGATCCCGGCGGCGGCAGCCGCTCTTCCCGCCGCACCCGTGGCGAACAGCGTCACGTCGTGCCCGCGCCGGTGCAGCTCCAGCGCCGCGGCCGTCGCCGGGTACAGGAAGCCGCCGCTGCTCTGCGGGCACAGCAGGACTTTCACGAGCCGGTCACCGCCAAGGACCCGGGCGCGGACCGTGCCGCTGCCCCGGCGGTTGCCCCGGCAGTTGCTCCGGCAGTTGGTGCGTCCGCTGCTTCGGCCTGCGCGGCCGGCCGGCGCCGGCGGTCGCGCAGCATCTCCAGCAGCCCTACCGTCAGCGCGTCGTCAAATGCCTTGGACTGCACGGCCGTTGTGGCGCTCACCGCGAACTCGCCGCAGCTCACCCAGCGGTCGGCCGGGTACTCCCGGTAGCCGTCGTCCACGCTGCCGACTTCGTAGCCCGGCTTGCCGATCGTCTCCCAGCAGCTGTACAGGGTGCCGTCGGCGTTGATCACCGCGCCGGTGCCGCCGTCGCGTTCGCCGCAGAAGCCGCAGGCGCTGCCGCCCGGCCAGCCCACGGTGAACCCGAGTTCCAGCGCGTCGGCGTAGGCGCGCAGCAGCACCTCGACGTCGTCGGCCGAGCGCTTCATCACCGGATCGAACATGCCCTCGTAGTTGAGCACCGGCGCGATGTCGAAGTTGCAGCGCGCCGGGTCCAGCCGGTCCGCCAAGTCGGCGACGAGGCCGCCGAGCAACGGCAGCCCCTCGGCAGTGGTGTTGAGGCGCAGCGACAGCCGCAGGCCGGTGCTCTCCTGCACGGAGGCGCAGTTGTCCAGCACCTTGTCGAAAGTGCCGCGCCCGGAACGGGTGAAGCGTGTGCCGTCGTGCAGCTCGCGCGGCCCGTCCAGGGTGATCTGCACCGAACGCAGCCCGGCCGCCTCCAGTCGTCGGGCCGTCCTGGGCGTCAGCAGCACCCCGTTGCTGACCATGGAGGCGGTCAGCGGGGCCAACCGGGAGAGCCGGGTGAGCAGTTCGGTGCAGCCCCAGCGGTTGAGCAGCGGCTCGCCGCCGAACAGCAGCACGAACAGCCGGTCGAGTCCCGTGGCGCGCAGGCGGGGTTCGGTGAAGGCCACGATCTTGTCGATCATCGGGCCGTCGAGCACTTCGCGCGGGATGCGTGGCGGGTCGAAGCGGCCGGGCCGGGCGGCCTCGGTGTTCTGGAAGCAGTACGGACAGCCGAGGTTGCAGGCGGTCGAGGTGACCACGGTGAGGCTGTAGCGGCTGGCCGGCTTGGGCTGCTCGACGCCGTGCCGCACCAACTCGGCGCGTCCTTCGGCGGTCAGCCGCCCGTCTTCGTGCAGCCGCTTCGGCATGAGCACGGTGGAGCCGGGACCGAGGTACCAGACACCGGACTTTCCTTCGAGGACTCTCATCGTTCGCCGTGGGCTTCCTGTCGAGGGGCTTGACGGGCGGGGCTGACGGGCGGGACGAAGGTCCCGGACGAGGGGCCCGAACGGGGAGGGCCCCGGACCGGGCGCGCGGCCTCGCGGCGGCACTCCCGATCCGGGCCCTACGGGGACCGGTGCGTCAACGGCGGTGCGTCGACGGCGGTGCGGGCGCGCCGGCGCCCGCTCCCCTGTGGCTCAGGCGTTTTCCTTGTCGTACACGCCGCAGATGACGCCGTCCGACGGCACCTGCTCGGCGGAGTGGCCCTCCACGTCGTTGCCCGCGAACGCGGCCGCGGCCTCCTTGTCGTACACGCCACAGATGACCTCGACGCCCTCGAACTTCTCGGCCCCACTAGACATGAATTCCTCCAGGGAAGTAAAGGTTCTTCCGGGGTGCTGGGCGCCCCCGATTTCCGAGATTACGACAGCCCCATCGGGGTGTCAATAACTCGATTCCACTTGTGCTTCGCCGCGCTTTCCGAGTTCTCACCGAAAAACGGCAAGAGGTATTACAACTCCGCACGACCTACCCATTGATGATGAGGCGAAGTTTCCCAGCCGGACGGAAAATACGCAGGCCAGCGCCCTGTCTAAGCATTCTCGTCGGGCGATTTGACGCCTTTAGCGGAGATCTTCCGCGGCCTCTTCCGATTCATCGGACGGAGCAGCTTCGATGTCCGCGGAATGCGCTTCGACGTCCATCAGGACGACGGGTTCCATATACAGCGGGCACAGCGCGGACGACATACTGTCGAACCGTTCCGGATCATCCTGCATGAATTCCTCCTCGTATGCGTGGGGTGCGTGGAGGTGCATGTACGAATCGCGGTCCTACGGTGTCGGGTCCCGGTCCGGACCCACGTCGATATCCGGATCCGAGCCCGGGCCCAAGTCCGGGTCCAAGTCCGGGTCCAAGTCCGGGTCCAAGTCCAGGCCCGGGATCAAGTCCATCTCCGGATCGAGGAGTTCGGCGAGCGCGTCGAGCAGGGCCCGGCCGGCGTCGGCGCGGCGGCCGGTGGCTGCGGCGAGGGCGGCCCTGATCCGGTCGAGGGGTTCGGCGGCGGAGCGGGGTGCCGTGGCAGGACCCGTGTCCGTACCGGCCTCCGTTCGCCCCGTGCCGGGCCACGTACGACGGTGGCTCAGCAGCAGCGCCAGCGCGGCCGTGCTCTGGTGGGCGAGTTCGGAGAGCAGGTCCATGGCGTCCAGGTCGCCGACGCCGTCGGTCTTCGGGTCCAGCACTTCGAGCACCCCGATGATCTCGCCCGCGTGCTCCATCGGGACCGCCATCAGGACGTCGGGCACCAGGCCCGTACTGAGCGCGAAGTCGCGGTCGAACCGGTCGTCGTCGGCGACGCCGCGGACGATCACGGTCTCGCCCGTGGCCGCCACCCAGCCCGCGATGCCGTGCCCCGCGGGGATCGCCGTACCCACCAACCGGTCCTCGCCCACGCCCGAGGACGCCTCGAAGACCAGGACGCCCTGGTCCTCGTCGCGCAGGAAGACCGATGCCGCGGCGGCGGAGAAGGACAACCGGGCCAGCCGTACCGTCGACCGCAGGATCTCGTCGCACGACTGCGACCACTCCGAGGAACGGGCCGCGGAACCGACCCCCGAACCGACCGAGGAACCGGCCACGGAACCGGTGCCGTTGCGCGCCGAGGAACGGGCCGAGGAACCGTCCGGGGATCGTTCCGGTCGCTGCGAACCGCTCATCGCTCGCTCCTCCTCAGATTCCCCGCGGTGGCGGTCAGGACGTGGCGCAACTCGGCGGTGCGGAAGCCGGGATGGCGCTCCAGGATGCGTGCGCACAGGCCCGTCACGTGCGGGGCGGCGAAGCTGTTCCCGGACACCACCCGCTTGCCGCCACCCGGCCACGCCGCCTCGACGGCCACGCCCCGCGCGAAGAGGTCGACCGGCGGGTCCGGGTTGGCCTCCACGTACTCCGGGTCCGGCTCGCCGTGCGCGCCCACGGACAGCACCGACGGGAAGCGCCACGGATAGCTGTCCACCGGGCTGTTGTGCGCGGCCGACACCAGCGTCACGCCCGCGAAGTACGCCGCGTCCGCCAGGTCGTGCAACCGCTCCTTGTGCTCCTCGCGGCGCGTGGACAGGCTGACGTTGACAACGGCGAACCGCCGTTCCACCGCCCATTCCAGCGCCCGCACCAGCGCCTCGCCGCTCCCCCGCAGACCTGCCCCGAGAATGCGTACGCTGGTCAGCTCGCACTCCGGTGCCAGCGACCGGATGATGCCCGCGCAGGCCGTACCGTGGCCGGCCAAATCACCGGCCACGTCCGGGACCACGTCCCAACGCGCCCCCGAATCAGGCGAGTCGGGCTCGGCCGCGTACAACTCGGCGCTGCCGCCGATCGCCGGATGCGAGCTGTCCACGCCGCTGTCGATCACGCACACCCGCAC
>NZ_JACEGK010000311.1:0-9349 GCF_056859195.1 Streptomyces sp. NH27 | reverse complement strand
GCCCCGGAGCGCAGGGGAGTCCTGCGCATCCGGGGCCGCCGTGTCACGTGTGCGGGCCGGGGAACGGCCCGGCCGCCGCTCGGGGTTCGGCCGGGCCGCCTTCCTAGTCGGTGGCGATCGCGTTCAGTACGTTCATCCGCGCGGCCCGGAAGGCCGGCAGGAGCGCGGCCAGCAGGCCGACGACCGCGGAGGCGACGAAGACGATCACGATCGTGCTCCACGGGATGCGCAGGATCTGCAACCCCTGGGAGGCGAGCACCTGCTGGGCGGTGGAGCCCCAGCCGAGGCCGAGGGCAAGACCGACCAGCGCGCCGAAGAGCGAGATGACCACCGACTCCAGCCGGATCATCCGCCGCAACTGGCGCCGTGAGGTGCCGATCGCCCGCATCAGGCCGATCTCCCGGGTCCGCTCCACCACCGACAGCGCCAGGGTGTTGACGACACCGAGCACCGCCACGATGATCGCCAGCGCCAGCAGCGCGTAGATCATGTAGAGCAGCTGATTGACCTGGTCCTGGATCAGGTGCTTGTAGTCGGCCTGGTCGCGCACGTCGATCTGCGGGTAGTCGTGCGTCTTGGCCTTCAGGGAGGCGTACGCCTCCTTCTCCTTGCCGTCGGCGGCCTTGGCGAACATCAGGAAGTCGCCGGGCATCTTGTTCGCCGGCAGGTAGGTCCGCGCGGTGTCGATGCTGGTGAACAGGGTGCCGTTCTCCAGGGCGGTGCCACCCTTGGTGACCGCGGCGATCTTCAGGTGCGCGCTGCGGCCGCCGACCAGCGCCACGGTCATCACGTCGCCGACCTTGACGTGGTTGTCCTTGGCGAAGTCCTCCGGTACGGACATCGCGTCCTTGCCGTAGGCGTCGGACAGCTTGCCCTGCGTGGTCTCCAGCTTCACGTCCTGGGTGTAGGTGCTGTCGGCGGCGCTGAGCCGGTCCTTGATCTTCTTGCCGGACGGCGTGGTGAGTGTGGCGTTGACGATCGTGTAGTTGGTGATGTGGTCGAGGTGCGCGGCCGACCGGATCGCCTTGGTGGCGGCCGGCGTCATCGGCTGCGAGGCGCCGCCGCCGACCTCGATGATGAAGTCCGCGCCGACGGACTTGTCGAGCTGGTCGTTGGCGGAGGCCACCATGGACGAGCCGACCACCGACATGCCGGCCACCAGTGCCAGGCCGATCATCAGCGCGGAGGCGGTGGCGCCGGTACGGCGCGGGTTGCGCAGCGCGTTGCGCTCGGCGAGTCGGCCGATCGGGCCGAAGAACCGCAGCACCACGGCGCTGACCGCGCGGACCACCACACCGGCCAGCAGCGGGCCGACGATGACGAACCCGACCAGGGTGAGCAGCACCCCGATGCCGAGCAGTCCGCCGCCGGAGGACGCCTTCGCCGTCTGCGAGGCGCCGACGAGGGCGAGCACGCCCGCGGCGCACACCAGCACGCCGATCGCGGCCCTGATCCGTCCGGCCCTGGCGTCGGCAGGTGTGCCGGCGTCGCGCAACGCGGCCATCGGGGAGATCTTCCCGGCCCGGCGGGCGGGGATGTACGCGGAGACCACGGTGACGACGACGCCGATGACCAGGCCGACGATCGGGGTGGTGGCCTTGATGGTCAGCTCGGAACTGTCCAGCTTGAGACCGGCCTTGCCCATCAGCTTCATCAGCCCGATGGCCAGGCCGATGCCGCCGCCGATACCGACCACGGAGCCGCTGATGCCGAGCATCACCGCCTCGATCAGCACCGACCGGTTGACCTGGCGGCGGCTGGAGCCGAGCGCCCGCATCAGGCCGATCTCCCGGGTGCGCTGGGCGACCAGCATGGAGAAGGTGTTGACGATCAGGAAGATGCCGACCAGGACCGCGATCCCGGCGAAGCCGAGCATCGCGTACTTCATGAAGTTCAGGAAGCCGCCGAGGTCGTCCTTCTCCTTCTTCGTGGTCTCCTTCGCGGTGTCGATCGTGTAGTGGCCGCCGATGGCCGCCTTCACGTTCGCCTTGAGCTGGTCGTCGGTGACGCCCTTGGCGGCGGTCAGGCCGTAGCCGGTGTAGGCGTCGGTGCGGCCGAGCAGCTTGGACTGCGCGACGGCGGTGTCCACGTAGACCACCGCGGCACCGGGGTTGGTCGACTTGAACGTGACGATGCCGGTGAGGGTGACCTTGAAGTCGCCGGGCTGCGCGATGACCCGCAGCGTGTCGCCGATCTTCAGGTGCTTCGCCTTGGCGGTGTCGGCGTCGATCACGGCGTCGGTGCCCTTGGTGGGCAGGTGGCCGGAGGTGAGCTTCACCGCCTTGGTCTCGGTGGAGTCCCAGTTGCTGACGATGGTCGGCGCGCCGGAGGACGGGCTGATCTTGTTGTTGTGCGCGTCGGCGACCGTGACCTCCTGACTGGTGACGTCGGGCACCGAGGAGGCGACACCGGTCACATGCGTCAACTTGGCCTGCAGCGAGGCGGGCAGGGTGTCCGGAATGCCGGTGGCCTGCTCGTTCTTCACTTCCTTGGCACTGACCGTGACGTCGGAGGCGGTGTTGCCGAAGAGCTTGTCGAAGGTGGCGGTCATGGTGTCGGTGAAGACCAGGGTGCCGCAGATGAACGCCACCGACAGCAGCACCGCGATCCCGGACAGGGCCATACGGCCCTTGTGCGCGAAGAAGTTGCGCACCGATGTCTTGAAGACGGTCACGAGGTCCTCCCGCGACCGTCGAAGGACTTCATCCGCTCCAGCACCGACTCGGCGGTCGGGTTGGCCATCTCGTCCACGATCCGGCCGTCGGCGAGGTAGAGCACGCGGTCGGCGTAGGAGGCGGCGACCGGGTCGTGGGTGACCATCACGATGGTCTGGCCGAGTTCGTCCACCGAGCGGCGCAGGAAGCCGAGCACCTCGGCGCCGGCCCGGGAGTCCAGGTTGCCGGTCGGCTCGTCGCCGAAGATGATCTCCGGCCGGGCGGCCAGCGCCCGGGCCACCGCGACACGCTGCTGCTGGCCGCCGGACAGCTGGGTCGGGCGGTGCTTGAGCCGGCCGGCCAGGCCGACGGTCTCCACCACCCGGTCCATCCACTCGCGGTCGACCTTGCGGCCGGCGATGTCCATCGGCAGCGTGATGTTCTCCGCCGCGTTCAGCGTCGGCAGCAGGTTGAACGACTGGAAGATGAAGCCGATCTTGTCCCGGCGCAGCTGGGTGAGCTTCTTGTCCTTCAGGTGGGTGATCTCGGTCCCGCCGATCCAGATCTGACCCTCGCTGACCGTGTCGAGACCGGCCAGGCAGTGCATGAGGGTCGACTTGCCGGAGCCGGAGGGGCCCATGATCGCGGTGAAGCGGCCGCGTGCGATGTCCACGTCCACCGCGTCCAGCGCGACCACCCGGGTCTCGCCGGAACCGTACGCCTTGGTCACCGACCGGCCCGCGGCGGCAACGGCCGAACGCTCTCCGCTGCCCCCGGCTGTGGGAACCGTCATAGCCGTCGTCACTTCTGTCTCCCGTTGTGTCGTCGTACGTGACCAAGTGCGGGCAGGGCGCCGATCGCCCCGCATCCATGAGCCTGCCGGAGGGTGCCGCGTCTGACGATGGGGCAGGTCTCCGTCCCCGGGGTGGGGCTAGCCCCACCCCGCCATGGAGGCGAGGGGTTCCCATCCCGCCCTATGACCGTAGGTACCGCACGGCACGCGAACGTCATCCGCCGGTACGAACTGGCGGGCGCCAAAAGTAGGTGTCTCCCCCTAGGGGTCTGCTACCTGAGTCGCACAAGCGGCTCGGGGTCGGCGGCGGCGCCCTGGGCCGACAGGCCGTCAGGCGCCTGCGCGCAGCCCCGAGATGCCCACGTCGAGAGCGGCTTCGAGGTGGGTGCGCGGGCCGTTCCGCAGCAGGATCGGCGCCCCGCCCCGTACCGCCCGACCGAGGCCGCGGTGCGCTCCCTGACCAGGTCCTGGGCGGCGCCGTACGGTCCGCGCGGCGTACAGGTCGACGCGGTCGCCCCCGGCTCCGCCGCGACCGAGGCCGACACCGCCCTGGCGGCACGCGTGCGTCAGCGGCGCGACGGCGGGCGGCGCGACGGAAGGCGCGTACCGCGGCAGGCGGCTGTACGGGGCACGGGAGTTCAGCTCATGGTGAGGCGGACCGGGCGGACCCCGCCGACCATGGTGGCCAGCGCGCGGTCGATGTCCGAGCCGACGTACCAGTCGCCGGTGTGGTCGACCGCGTAGACCCGCCCGTCGGGGTCGATCGCCAGCAGCGCGCCGGACCCGGGCTCCTCGCCGAGCGGGCTGATCTCGGTCTCCAGGGCGCGCCCGAGGTCGCCGAAGGTACGGGCCAGGTGCAGGCCGCGCAGCGGGTCGACGACGACCCCGGCGGGCGCGACCTGCCGGCCCGGTCCGGACGCCGGGGGGATGGCCAGGCCGCCGAACTCCGCCCACGCCTCGACGGCGGCCGGGAAGACCGCGTGCCGGTGGCCACCGGGCGAGAGGTACCCGCGCAGACGGTCCGCCCACTCCTCGGCCTGTTTGATGTCCCAGCGGCCCGGCTGCCATCCGGCCGCCCGCAGCGCGGCGTCGACGCCCGCCGGGAAACGCGTGCCGCCCGCCATCCCCGCGGTCACGCCCGCTCCGCGCCGGGATCGAAGGGCCGCACCCCGAAGTGCGCGAGCAACGGCGCGCAGGAGCGGCAGGGCGGCGCGTAGGCGCCGTGCGCGGGGTCGCCGTCCTCGCGTATCCGGCGCGCGGTGAGTTTCGCGCCGCGAAGCGCCTTGCGCGCCTCGCCCTGGGTCAGCGGCCGGCGCGAGGCCCGCTTGCTGCGGGACGCCTCCACCGCCGCCAAGTGACGTGAGATCAGCACTGGTTCGGGGCACCGCCCGGTGAACCGCTCGCGCTGGGCGACCGGGAGCGCGTCCAGGAACTCCTGCACGATCGGATGGAGCACGGGCGGCTGCTCCCCCTTGGCGCCGGTGCAGGTCAGCACCTCGTCACGGATGGACAGCGCGGCCGCGATCGCGGGCAGGATGCCGTCCCTGCGGTGCCGCAGCACCGGGCGCTCCAGCGGGTCGCGGGCAGCGCTCCAGCTCAGCCTCGGGTCGGCGGTGTCCGCCGCTGGTAGGCGAGTTGTCATATCCTGCCCCGTTCCGTCAATCACCCGCCCAAGGCGGCAGCTCCCCCGTATGCCGAATCAGAGTGCCAAACACGCCATCCGATGGGAAAGCGGAACGCGGTGTGGCGACCTCCTCGTGTGGGCCATGTCACCGTCCTGTGACGTTACGTCGGCGCCATACACACGCAGCGCGCACATTTACCGCCGTTCACCACCCGGGCACCGGCACACAGCGCGGTCACAGCGTCACCACGCGCCGTTTACGGGGCCGTTCGCGACCGGGAGGATCGGGTCGGCGCCGCGATCGTGGCGCCGATCCCCCCACACACCACACAGGGAACGTGACCCCATGCACCGTGCCCGAAGAGACACGGACGCCCAAAGCGCCCGCCGTGTACGACGAGTTCCCCGCCGGCCGCGCCCCCCACGCGCCCGCGTCGGCGCCGTCGCCGCCCTCGCCGTGCTGCCCGCGCTGCTGCTGGCGGCCGGCTGCTCGTCCGGCTCCCCAGGTGCCACCGACGCCGACGGCGGCAAGGGCGGTGGGCGTTCCGCCGCCCAGGCGTCGGCCGATGCCGGCAAGGCACCGCTGAGCCTGGCCCAGCTCACCCGCTCGCTCGTCACCGACCACGACGTGCCGGGCTGGGTGGTCGAGATGACGCAGACCGACGACGGCATCGCGACCACCGCCCCGGAGGAGGGTTTCGACCCCGACGACCTCGGCGCGCAGGACGACACGAGCGGCCGGTCGGTGCTGGTCGCCGACAAGCCCGAGTGCCGGCCGCTGGCCGACGTCAGCAGTTCCGAACCCACGATCCACCGGATGGCGTCGGTCGGCGCCACCTTCGCAAGGTCCACCCCCAAGGGCGGCGCGGCCCCGGACGAGATCGACCAGATGCTGATCGCCAGCCACGCCCCCGGCGACGCGCGGCGGGTGATGGCCGCGATCAGAACGGCACCCGTACGCCCTTCCGTGTCGGCAAGGGTCCGGCGGTGAAGGTGGGCGACGAGTCGGTGGCATACGTGATGACCGACACCGCGGACAAGAAGACCGGCGCGGCCCTGGTGACGGTGGTGCGCACCGGCGACACCGTGACCACGTACCTGTCGACGAAGACCGAAGGGGGCGCCGGGCAGGTGCCGTTGGAGGTCGCCCGCAAGGAGGACCAGAAGCTGCGGACGGCCCTGGCCGCGCGGAAGTGAGCGGCACCGCGCACACGATGGCAGCCGGAAGGGAGGGGTACGCCACCGTGACCGTGTGGTGATCGTGTTGTGAGCAGTGCCATAGGAGGCAGGGCGGGCCCGGTGCCGTAGAGTCGCGCGGCAGCGGGCCCACGCCCGCGAGGGCCGGGCCGGGACGCTCCGGACCGGACGCGGCACGCGGGCAGGGGCGGCGCCGCGGTGCCGGGCCCGCACACGACACAGGGGTACTCATCGATGCGGATACGCGCACGCCGCCGCCTACTGACCGGTAGCCGCAAGGTCCTGCCGGTGGCCGTACTGCTGCCCGCGCTCGCGCTCACCGCGGCCTGCGGGGGCGGCGGGAAGAGCAAGGACAGCGGCAGCGCGGCGTCCCGGAAGCTGACCCGCTCGGTGATCACGGCGAAGGACCTCGACCACCTCCAGGTGGTGCCCGCGACCAGCGACAGCCAGCTCCTCGGCACCAAGCAGACCACCGACCCCGCCGCCTGCCAGCCGGTGGCCGACCAGTGGAGCCTGGAGCCGAAGCTCGCCCGGTCCGTCTACACCGGCGCGCTGGTCACCGACACCGCCGCCAAGGACAAGGGCGCCAAGACGATCTCGCTGGAGGTCGTGGCGACGTATCCGGCCGGCCGGGCGAAGCAGGTGCTCGACCAGTTGTCGGCCGCGGTCGCCCACTGCCCCGGCTACAAGGTCACCCGCAACGGCCGGACCTCGAACTTCACGGTCAAGAGCGTCGCCCCGTCCACCACGACCGGCGGCACGTTCGGCGACCAGCAGGTCACCTACACCGTCACCGACCCCGCGCTCGGAGACTCAGGGGTGGCGCTGGTCACGGTCGTCCGGGTCGGCGACTCCACCGCCGCGTTCGAGACCGTCCGCGCCGACCACAAGACCGCGTCGCTGCGGCCGGAGATCGCGAGCAAGCAGGTCGACAAGTTGCGGGCCGCGGCGGGCAAGAGCTGAGGCCGGCACCGGCCGCGGCGGGCGGGCGCCACCGCGGGCCGGGCCGATCCGGGCCGATCGGGACGATCCGGGCGATCCGGATAGCGGTGGCCGAGTTATCCACAGGGACGAGGACGGGACCCGCGCGGCCCTTGCCGAACCCCCTAGGCTGTCGTCATCAGCTCAGACGCAGCAGGGGGCAACCGCCATGACCACAGGCCCGCAAGGGCTGGGATCTCCTCCCGGACCCGTAGCCGCCGCGCAGTCCGCGCCACCGAACGCGGCCTACGCCGGACAGGTCGTGCATTTTCCCGACCCGGTCCGGGCCGCGCGCCACCCGCAAGGCGTGTGGGTGGACGACGAGGGCTACCCCGACTTCTCGCCGTACGCCCGCGCGGCGGCGGAGATAGCCGAGCCGCCGGAGGGTTTCGGTGTGGATGAACTGCGCCTGACGGACTACGTCTCGGCGAACGCCGCCCTGCACGCGGCCGGGCACGAACTGTGGGGAAACCTGCCGCCGGTGGCCACCCCGCACGGCTGGACCTGGCACCACGTCCGCGGCAGTCGCCGGCTGGAGTTGGTGCCGGTCGAGGTCAAGTCGCTGCTGCGGCACCACGGCGGCATGGCCACCTCGGTGGCCGACCACACCAAGCGCGGCACCCGCCCGCTCCAGGAGACCCGCCCCGTGCACTTCGGGCTGCCCAAGGAGCCGGTCGCGGTCACCGAGCAGCAGATCCACGACGTGGAGGAGGAGTTGGGGTACCGCCTGCCCGGCTCGTACCGCACCTTCCTCAAGGCTGCCGGCGGCTGCGCCCCCAAGGGCGTCGCCCTCGACCCCGACCTCGGCCTGCTGCTCGACCAGCCGTTCTTCACCGTCCGCGACGACGCGGCGATCAACGACCTGGTGTACGTCAACAAGTGCCTGCGCGACCATCTCACCAAGGACTACCTCGCGATCGGCTACATCCAAGGCGGCATCCTCGCGGTGCGGGTGAAGGGCGAGGACGCCGGCTCGGTCTGGTTCTGCGGTTACGACGACGCGCGCGACAGCAACCGCTGGGACACCCCGGCCGAGCGGGTGGCCGATCTGCTGCTGCCCTGCGGCGACTCGCTCGACGCGTTCCTGCTGCGACTGGCCGGCAATCCGCCCGAGTTGGACACGGTCGCGAATCTGATGGTCGACGGCGGCTTCGCCGACGCCGTAGCCGTGGAGGGATGAGACAGCACATGGTCACTTTCGCGCAGGCGCAGGAGCGCGCGGAGCGCTGGGTGAACGCGGACGTCCCCGCGCACGCGGCCCGGGAGATCCGGGTCCGCGAGTTCGACCTCGGCTTCGTGGTCTGGTCCGAAGCCCGGGAGGACGGCCCGTCCTCCGACGAGGGGTCGGTCCGGGTGGTGATCGCCCGCGACAGCGGCGACGCCACCTTGTGGCCCGCCCTGCCCATCGGCGAGCTCATTCGCCGCTCCGAGGAGGAGTACGGCCCCGTGCCTGACGACGCGGTGCCCGAGCCGCCCCAGCGAGTCGACCTCGAAGCGACCTCGTTCCTGCTCAGCCCCCCGCAGTGGCTCCAGGACGCCGCCGACCGGATGGGCATCCCGGACCGCCGCCCGTCCGCTGCCGGCGGGGACCCGGCACCGGCCTCCGCGCCGGGCGACGCCCCGGCGGCCGGTGAGCCGGCGCCCGCGACCGGCGGCCGCATCGACTACCGGCGCCCGGGTGACAGCGGCGCGGGAGACGCAGGGCCCAGCACAACGCCGGCCGCGCCGGGATCCGGCACGTCGGGCGGCATCGACTACCGGCGGCCGGGTGACAACGGCGCGGGAGACGCGGGGCCCAGCTCAACGCCGGCCGCGCCGGCCGCGCCGGGATCCGGCACGTCGGGCGGCATCGACTACCGGCGGCCCGGTGACAGCGGCGCCGCCCGCACGGGCCCGGCCGACCAGCCGGAGGGGCGACCGGCAGCGGCCTCCGCCGGCTCCGGGTCAGCGGGTCCGGCAGGCTCCGCCGACGCGTCCGGTTCCGCGGGTTCCGGCTCGGGCGGCATCGACTACCGACGGCCCGGTTCGGTGCCCTCGCAGAGTTCGGGCGGCGGCAGTTGGGCCGGGAAGACGGTGAGCGACTCCGGCGAGGGGCAGTCC